>DASVVD010000244.1:0-2230 GCA_036386715.1 Pseudoduganella sp. | reverse complement strand
CGCGCCGTGGCCATCGTCGACGACGGGCTGCTGGCGTTGCCACGCGGTTAAGCGATTTCCTCGCACGGCCTGCCGGCGTGTGACCGGCAGGCGTCGCTGCCTTGTAAGCGGCGGTTTCTTGTAATTGGTTATAGGAGATGTACGCGCCGCACTACGAGGTTTTGTCCGACAAGCCTGCTGCCCCTTGACCCACGTGGACCTGTGCCGTGCAGTTCTAAGCTGGGAACCGGTCAACACAGGAGAGAAAACATGAGCCATGACGTGAGCAGTTCCAACCCGCTCCAGCTGTGGGGCGGCCTTGAATGCACGATCAACCGCGTGTCGGACCAGTACTTCAGCCAGATGGAACGCAACGGCCATATCGATCGCCTCGACGATATCGACCGTTTCGCCTCGCTGGGTATCCGCGCGGTCCGCTACCCCGTGCTGTGGGAACACACCGCGCCGGACGGTATCGACAATGCCGACTGGTCGTGGTCCGATGCGCGCCTGCCGCGCCTGCGCGACCTGGGCGTCGAACCGATCGCCGGCCTGGTGCACCACGGCAGCGGGCCGCGGCACACCAGCCTGGTGTCGCCGTGCTTCCCTGAAAAGCTGGCGGAATTCGCCGGCGCCGTCGCGCGCCGCTATCCGTGGCTGACGTATTACACCCCCGTCAACGAACCGCTGACGACGGCGCGCTTTTCGGCACTGTCCGGGGTCTGGTATCCGCATGCCCGCTCGGAAACGGCGTTCGTTCGCGCGCTGATCCACCAGTGCCGCGCTACGGTGCTGGCAATGCGGGCCATCCGCGAAGTCAATCCGGACGCGAAACTGGTGCAGACCGATGACCTGAGCCGCACCTATGGCACGCCGGAAATGGCCGAACTGGTGGACTTCTTCAACGAGCGTCGCTGGCTGTCGTGGGACTTGCTGTGCGGTATGGTCGGGCCGGAACATGCGCTGTACGATTTCATGCTGAAATCCGGTGCCGCACCCGAAGAACTGCAGTGGTTCCGCGACAACCCGTGCCCGCCGGACATTATCGGCGTCAACTACTACATCACCAGCGAGCGCTGGCTCGATCACCGCATCGAGCGGTTCCCTGCCAGCCACGTGCACGAATACAAGGGCATCCGCCATGCGGACATGGAAACGGCGCGCGTGCTGGCCAACCCGACCCGCGGCATCGGCCCGCTGCTCGGCGAGGTATGGGAACGCTACAAGCTGCCCGTGGCGATCACCGAGACGCACATCGACGCGCACCGCGAAGACCAGCTACGCTGGCTGCGCGAAACCTGGCAGGCCGCGCAGGCGCAGCGCGATGCCGGGGCGGACATCCGCGCCGTGACCGTGTGGGCGCTGCTGGGCTCCTATGACTGGAACTGCCTGGTCACCGCATGCCACGGCTATTACGAACCCGGTCCGTTCGACGTGCGCGGCGCCGAGCCGCGTGCCACCGCGGTCGCCCGGCTGATGCGCAAGCTGTCCAGCGGCCGCCAGTTGTCCCACCCGGTGCTGCGCGGCGCCGGCTGGTGGCACCGGCCGGGGCGCTTCCTGTGCCAGCCGGTCGCTGCCCCCGCCGTGACGGCATCGCTCACCGAGCGCCAGCAGGCACGGGCGCCGATGCCGCCGATCCTGGTGGCCGGCGCCAGCGGGGCGCTGGCGCGCGCCTTCGCGGCGCGTTGCAAGGCGCGCAACCTGCCTTGCATACTGGCCGGGCGCGGCACGATGGATGCGACCGATCCGGAAGCCGTGGAGCGCATGATCCGCGAGCACAAGCCATGGGCGATTGTCAACGCGGCCGGTGCCCGTCCGCCCTCGTCGGGCATGTCGGAAGTGGGCGAGACGGAAGAACAGTACCGCGCCCACATCGCCGGCGCCGCAGTGCTGGCAGTGGCCGCCGCGCGGCATGGCCTGCCGTACCAGGTGTTTTCCAGCGCCGCGGTGCTGGCCGGCGTGACCGGCCCGCGCGACGAAGCGGCCACGCCGGCACCGGTGGATGCCTTTGGCCGCTGCCAGGCGGAAGCCGAACGCCGCGTGCTGCGCGCCAATCCGGCGGCACTGATCGTGCGCAGCGGGCAGTTCTTCAGCGCGGACAGCGACACGGGCCCGCTCGGCCAGGCCCTTGCGTCATTGCGCAGGGGTGAGCCGGTGGCACTGCCGCCCGAGCTGACGCTGGCGCCGACCTACCTGCCCGACCTGGTGGATGCCTGCCTCGACCTGACCGTGGATGGCGAACGGGGCATCT
>DASVVD010000243.1:0-5940 GCA_036386715.1 Pseudoduganella sp. | reverse complement strand
GACCATGTCGGCGTCTTCTTCGGCACGCGAACGGGTCTTGCCGGGGGCCAGCGTTTCATCGCCGCCGATGCCGAAGAAGACCGAGGCCGGCAGGTCGCCGTGCTCCGCGGCGTAGGCCTTCTCGCGGTCGAACATCACGCCCCGGTCGTACCACAGCGACGGGCTGCCGAGGATGTAGTGCTCGAACGTGCGCGGCTTTTCCAGCAGCATCTGCAGCCCCAGCAGGCTGCCATACGAATGGCCGGCGAAGATCTTGCGCCGCATGTCGGCACGGTACCGCGCGGCGACCAGCGGGAAGACTTCGGTCTCGATGAAGCGCCCGTAGGCAGCGGCCTCGCCGAACGCGGGTGGGCGGCCGGGCATGCCGGAGCGGTAACTGCCGTTGCGCGGCACCGTGGGCGTATAGTCGCGGCGGCGGCTGTAGACGCCTTCGTCGCCCTTCGCGTACGACAGCCCGACCACGATCACCTCTTCCATCCCCGCATGCTTGTGCAGCCGCGAAGCGATGCTGCGCGCCAGCGGGAATGCATAGCCGGCATCGGCGACGAAGACCACCGGATAGCGCCGGCCGGAGGTGCGGTAGGAATCGGGCAGCGCCACGTACAGCTGGTAGTCGCGCTTCAGCGCGGCTGCGTGCACGTCGCGCACTTCGGTGTTGTCGAGCATGTAGGCCGGTGCCGGCGCTGCCGCGCTGGCACCGGTGGCAAAAAGACCTAGCGCAAGGGCGCCGCAAAGTGCGTTCAATGGTTTCTCCATGACCGTGAAAAAAGCCGATTCTGCCGCCCCGGTGCCCCGGCGCCGACCGGCATGGGATGGAATGCGGCTTCCACGGGACGGGTTCGGCCGGCCGGCAAAGGCGCGCTGGTATACTTTTCGCCAATGAACACACCGCCCTCCCCCCGCCCTTTCCTGCTGCAGAAGCCGGCCGCCAGGACGGTCATCCTGAGCGCCCTGGTCTGGACGGCGATCAGCGCGCTGGGCGCCCTGCAAACCTACAGCGACAATCTGCGCACCGGCGTGGCCAGCCGCTATCCGGTGCTGCTGGCGACCTGGTTCATCGAATACGCGATCCCGCTGATGGTACTGTCCGCGGTGCTCGTCACGGCACTGGGCCGCTGGCCGGTGCTGGTGGCGCGGCCGCGCAGCGTGGTGGCCCTGTTCATCGGCCTGGTGCTGCTGTTCCAGCCTGCGCAGTGGCTGTACATCGCCTGGCTGCGCGATTACCTCGACGTGACCAGCCTGGACGATGCGCGCCGCCTGCTGATGAAGATGCTGCTGGTCGGCTGGTTCACCACCACCGCCACGTTCGCCGCGATCCTGGCGATCCACTACTGGCGGCAGGCGAAAGACCGCGAGCTGGCCTGGCAGCGCGCGCAGAACGACATGCTGAACCTGCGCCTGCAGCTGGAGGAGCAGCGCATGCTCGCCTTGCGCGCGCAGCTCGAACCGCATTTCCTGTTCAACGCGCTCAATGCGATCAGCGCGCTGGTGCGGGCCGGCGACAAGCCGGTGGCGCTGGCCGGCATCGGCCGCCTCAGCACGCTGCTGCGCTACGCGCTGGCCGCCAGCACCGACCAGACGGCCACCCTGGCGGCGGAGCTGCAGTTCGTGCGCGACTACCTCGACCTGCAGCGCCTGCGCTACGGCGCCCGGCTGCGCATCGCGGTCGACGGCGCCGACGATGCGCTGCTGCACGAAGTCGACTGTCCGCCCCTGTCGCTGCAGCCGCTGATCGAGAACGCACTGCGCCACGACCTCGATTGCCACGATGGCCCGGGCGACATCACGCTGTCGTTCGTGCGCGACGGCGGCGCGATGGTGGTCACCGTCACCAACCCGGTCAGCGCGCAGGCGTCGCCGAATCCCGGTGCCGGGCTGGGGCTGGCCAACACGCGCGACCGGCTGCGGCGCCAGACGCCGGGCGCCTCCCTGCTTGCCGGCATCCGGGGCGAGCGCTTCGTGGCCGAAGTGCGCCTGCCGCTTGCCACGCAGGGCTGACGATGCCGGTACGCTACCTGATCGTCGACGATGAAGAACCCGGCCGCATCAACCTGCGCCTGGCACTGGCCGAGCATTCGGACTGGCAGCTGGTCGCCGAATGCGACGGCAACGCGGCGGCGCGGGCCAGCCTGGCCCGGCAAGACGTGGACGTGGTGTTCCTCGACGTGCAGATGCCCGGCGAAACCGGGCTGGTGCTGGCGCGCGAGCTGGCGCGCCTGCGCGAGCCGCCGCTGATCGTGTTCGTCACGGCATTCAGCGCGCACGCGGTCGATGCGTTCGAAGTGCATGCGCTCGATTACCTGCTGAAACCGCTGGACGACGCGCGCCTCGGCCACGCCGTGGAGCGCGCCGGGGCCATGCTGCGCCAGCGCCAGCGCGAGGCCTACGGCGCCGCGCTGCGCGCCTATGCCGCGGCCGATGCCATGCCGTATCCCGACCGTATCGGCGTGCGCTCGGTCGGCCGCATCGAGCAGGTGGTGGTTGACGAGATCCTGTGGATGGAAGCGGCCGGGAACTATGTCGAACTGCACCTGCCGGCACGCACCGTGCTGCACCGGATCACGCTCAACCGGCTGGAGGCATTGCTCGATCCGGCCCGTTTCCTGCGCGTGCACCGCGGCGCGATCGTGCGCCGCGACCAGATCGCCAGCCTGGCCAGCGGCGGCGAAGGCAGCCACCGGCTGGCACTGCGCTGCGGCGGCATGGTGCCGGTCAGCGGCAGCTACCTGGCCGCGCTGAAGGCGGCAATGGCGGCGTAACAGGCGCGGCCCCGCTCCTGTGACGAAGGGTCCGATCGCCGGGATGGCGTGGCTGGGCGCAGCGCCACCTGCCCCCTATACTTTTCCGGCCCCTTACCGATACCGGAGAAAACCTTGAAACACCTTTTCAGACCGTTCCCGCTGCTGCTCGCCATGGCCCTCGCGGCGCCCGCATTCGCCGCCGAGGATGACGGAACCCGCCTGCGCGCCATCGTCGATGCCGCCATCCGCCCGCTGATGGCGGAACACGCCCTGCCCGGCATGGCGGTCGGCGTCATCGTCGACGGCAAGCCGTCGGTCTTCAACTACGGCGTGGCCGCGAAGGAGCGCGGCACGCCGGTCGGCGCCGGCACGCTGTTCGAACTGGGCTCGATCAGCAAGACCTTCACCGCCACGCTGGCCGGGTATGCCGAGGCCCAGGGCAAGCTGGCGTGGCAGGACCACCCCGGCAAATTCGTGCCGCAACTGGCCGGCAGCCCCATCGACCGCGCCACGCTGCGCGAGCTCGGCACCTATACCGCGGGCGGCCTGCCGCTGCAGTTCCCGGACGGCGTGACGAACGAGATCGACTGGCTGCGCCAGTGGCAGGCCGCCGCGCCGCCCGGCACCCAGCGCCGCTACTCGAACCCCAGCATCGGCCTGCTGGGCCATGTGGCGGCGCGCGCACTGGGCCAGGATTTCGGCAGCGCGCTGGAAACCCTGCTGTTTCCCGGGTTCGGCATGCGGCACAGCTACGTGCGCGTGCCGCAAGCGGCGATGGCGGACTATGCATGGGGCGACGACGATCAGGGCCGGCCGGTTCGCGTGAGTCCCGGCGCGTTCGATGCCGAGGCCTACGGCGTGCGCACGACGGCTGCCGACATGCTGCGCTTCCTGCAGGCCAACATCGACCCGGCCACGCTGCCGGCACCGTTGCGCCAGGCGGTCGACGCCACGCACGTCGGCTATGTCGACATGGGCCCGATGGTGCAGGGGCTCGGCTGGGAGCAGTACCCGTACCCGGTGGCGGTGGAGCGGCTGGTGGCCGGCAATTCATCGAAGATGAGCTACGACGCCAACCCTGCCAGGCCGCTCGCGCAGCCTGGCGTGCCGGCCACGCCGCCCAGCCAGGCCACGCTGTTCAACAAGACGGGATCCACCCGCGGCTTCGGCGCCTACGCGGTGTTCGTGCCGGCACGCAGGATCGGCATCGTGATGCTGGCGAACAAGGCCTATCCGAACGAGGCGCGGGTCAGGGCGGCGCATGCGCTGCTGGCACAACTCGACCGGAACGCACCGTAGGCGCCTGTGCGCTTGACCTTCCCCCCATGGCAAGGGTTACAGTAAGTCCTTTGTCATCCGAGGAGTCATCATGTACGAACTGCAGGTTGAAAACATGAGCTGCGGCCATTGCGTCGCGGCCGTCACCAAAGCCGTCAAGTCGATCGACGGCAGCGCCCAGGTCGACGTCGACCTGGCCGGCAAGGGAGTAAAAGTACAGTCCGGCGCCGCGCTCGATGCCGTCAAGGCGGCGATCGCCGATGCCGGCTACCCGGTCACCGCCGCCCGCTGAGGGTTACTCCCTGAGGCTAACTGCCGGGCGTTATTTCTCCAGCTCGGGATAATGGCGGAAGATGCCTTCCTCGTTGAAGGCGATCCGCCGCTTCGACTTCAGGTAGGCGGCCACGTTCGGCCGCTGCCGCACCTCTTCGCACAGTGCCACGAGCCGCGGCCATTGCGGCTCCAGCTGCGCCATGGTTTTCGGGAACGCGTAGCGCAGGCCTTCGACCAGCTGGAACAGCGACAGGTCCACGTAGGTCAGCCTGGTGCCGACGGCGAAATTGCCACGGCCCGGATTGGCCGCCAGCACCTTCTCGAAGTAACCCAGGAATTTGGGAATGCGCTCGGCGCGAAACACCCTGGCGCGGGCCCTGGCTTCCTTTTTCTGGTCTTCGTAGTAGCTGTTCACCGAGATCGGATGGTGCGTATCGTGCGCTTCGGCCACGATGTCGGCGATGGTGAGCTGCAGCCCGTTGCACTGCAGCCGCCCCTTCTCGCTGCGCGGCGCCAGGCCGTGGCGGGCACCCAGGAACTGCAGGATGTTGGTGGTCTGCGCGATCAGCAGTTCGCCGGCGCGCAGCACCGGCGGCGCGAACGCCGGCTGCGGCTCGCGCCGGAAATCGAGCACCGCTTCGAGCTGCGGCATGCCGGACTTGAGCCGGCCGACGTCGCGGTACGGCACGCCGGCCTCTTCCAGCGCCAGCCGCACGAATTCGCCGCGGCCCTGGATGGTGGGCCAGTAATACAGGATATAGGGTTCCACAGCATCTCCTTCCGATGGGGTCGCGGGCATTCTAGCCCGGCCGCCCGAAGCGCGGCGCAGCGCTTCGATCCGCGAACTGGTTCAGCCGTCCGCCGCGATGCCCTGCAGGATCGGGCAATCGGGGCGCTCGTCGCCATGGCAGCAGGCCGCCAGCGTGGCGATGGTGTCGCGCATTTCCGTCAGTTCGCGGATGCGCTCTTCCAGTTCGGCCACGTGCTCCAGCGCGATATGCTTCACGTCGGCGCTGGCGCGGCTGCCGTCCCGCCACAGCGACAGCAGCCCGGCGATGCGTTCCAGCGAAAACCCCAGCTTGCGGGCACGGCGGATGAAACGCAGCGTGTGCAGATCGCGCGTGCCGTACACGCGGTAGCCGCTGTCGGTGCGCTGCGCGGCCGGCACCAGGCCGATGCTTTCGTAATAGCGGATCATCTTCGCCGTGACGCCGGAGGCGGCGGCGGCCTGGCCGATATTCATGCTGCCTCCCGGTGCGGCCGCCACCTTCTCAGCAGCAGCGCATTGGTGATCACGCTCACCGACGACAGCGCCATCGCGGCGCCCGCCACCACCGGGTTCAGCATGCCGAACGCCGCCAGCGCCATGCCGGCCACGTTGTAGACGAATGCCCAGAACAGGTTCTGGCGGATCTTGGCGAACGTGCGCCGCGAGATGTCGAGCGCATCGGCCACCAGTGCCGGATCGCCGCGCATCAGCGTGATGCCGGCGGTCTGCATGGCGACGTCGGTACCGCTCGCCATGGCGATGCCGACATCGGCCGCGGCCAGCGCCGGCGCGTCGTTGATGCCGTCGCCCACCATCGCCACCCCGTGGCCCGCCTCGCGCAGCCGCTGCACGGCCGCTGCCTTGTCAGCCGGCAGCACC
>DASVVD010000242.1:0-12038 GCA_036386715.1 Pseudoduganella sp. | reverse complement strand
CCACCAGTGCCCAGAACGGCGCGCCGCCATCAGTGCAGCGGGCGATCTTCATGCCGCCAGCGCCGGCGCCTTGGCTACCTCGACGAGCGTAGCCGGATCGATGTGCAGCAGCTCGCAGGCGTTCTTCCAGCGGATCTTCTGCAGGTCCTCGTCGGACAGGCGCAGCCCGTCGGTCAGGTCATGGCGCACCGCGTCGCTGCCGCCGAAGTTCGAGCCGTACAGCACACGGTCGGCGCCGATGACCTCGATCATCGCCTGGCGCATCGGCAGCTCGTGCAGCTCGACGTCGAAGTAGAAGTTCTTCAGGTACTCGAGGACCGGCTTCTTGTTGTGCGCCACATCCAGGTTCGGGTTGGTCTGTGCCAAGCGGCCAAGCTGATACGGCACGAAACCGCCGCCATGGGTGATGTAGACCTTCAGTTTCGGGAAGCGGTCGAACACGCCGCCATTGATCATGTTCCAGAAACACTTGGTCTCGTCGTAGTTCATGCCAACGATGGCGGTGGTTTCATAATTGTCGGTATTGGCGTTCTCCCCCCACGTCACCGACTGGTTATAGCCATGCACGAACATCGGCAGGTCGAGATCGCACAACGCTTCCCACACCGGGTCCAGTTCGCGCGAATCGAACTCCAGGCCGCCGAAGTTCGAGCCGCCCGCCACCAGGCCCTTGGCGCCCAGCGTGGTGCAGGCGCGGCGGATTTCCTTGGCCGCTTCGACCGGGACATTGAGCGGCGCGTGGGCCCAGGCCATCAGCCGGTTCGGCGCGGCCGAGCAGTACTCGGCCAGCACGTCGTTGACCTTGCGGGCGAACGGCACGCCGAACTCCGCTTCGGCCCAGTACATGTAGCAATGCGAAGGCACCGACACCACCTGGGCGCTCTGTCCTGCCGCGTCCATGCCGGCCAGCCGTGTCTTCGGATCGGCCCAGCGGTCCAGGTACTGGTTGATGTCGAGCGTCTTGCCTTCGGCCCGCGCCTTCTGCAGCGCGGCGCGCCGTTCCGGCGAGCCGAGCGACAGGATCCAGTGCCCGACACGCAGCTTGATGTCGCCGTCCGGACGCTGTTCGAAGAAAGGCCCCCAGTGCGGGTGCTGGTTGTAGTAGCCCGGGTGCGGGGCATGGGCGTGAAGGTCGATGAGCATGTGGTGTCTCCTGGCTGGATAGATTGATCCGACCCCAGGCGCGCTCGTCCGGATACACCGGGCAGCCGCAACAAGGCCTGCCCGCAAGCGCTACGTGTCTCCATCCGGCTGCACTCGGTCGGTGCTTTGCATCAGGACCCATCATGCCAAAGATAGACACAAATGGCAAATGTGTTTAACTTTATTTTTTTGGTGTCGCCTGCGAGCCGCAGGCGACGAGCGAGTACAGGAATGCGACGATGCGCTGGACACCGTCCTCCGGCCGCCTGTTAGGCACCACAAGCTCGCTCAGCACACAGCGGATCAGCAATTCACAGACCAGGTCGCGGTCGATGCGGATGCCAAGACGCTGGTCCCAGGAATCGAACACGGTGCGCATCAGGTCGTCGATGCGCGCCAGCGACTCGTGGAACAAGCGTCCGAACAGCCGCAGCGTATATTCCGGCGCGGCGCGCAGCAGCAGGCGGGCCTGGCCGTGCGCTGCGTAGTTGTCCAGATAGCGCACCAGCGCCTGGAAGCGTTCGTCCGGATCCGTATAGGGCAGCACGGCATCCGCCATCGCCTGTTGGAACGACGAGCGCTTGTGGCGTGCAAAGGCATCCAGCAATTCATCTTGCGATGCGAAGTAGCGATAAAAGGTTCCGCGCGACACTTGCGCGAGCTCGCACACATCGAGCACCGAAATGCGCTCCGAACCGGCACGCAAGACGATGGCCTCGGTTGCCGCCAGGATGGCCGCGATGGTCGTCCCGGCGCGCTGGTTGCGTTTGTCGTTCGGGAAAAGGCTGGCGCTGGCGCCGGTTGCGGTGCGCATCGTGGTGGCGATCCTGTAGATGAAAAAAAGTCAGTATTCCCTGACCGGCACGTGGGCCGGTCGTGAGTTGTAGCCCGGCAGGTGCAGGCCGCCGTCGACGTGGAACGATTCGCCGGTGACGTAGCGCGACATGTCGCTGGCCAGGAACACGGCCACCGGGCCGATATCGTCTTCCGGGTCGCCGCAGCGGCCCAGCGGGCGCATTGCCGCCGAGCGCTCGGCAAATCCGGCGTTCTCCGCCGCCAGCTTGTGGAAGGTGGCGCCCATCGCCGTCGGCGCGATCGCGTTCACGGTGATGTTGAAGCGCCCCCACTCGGCCGCCGCGCTGCGCGTCAGGCCGATGATGCCGGCTTTGGCGGTGTTGTAGTCGGCATGCAGCCAGGCGCCGATGTCGACGTCGATCGAATAGAAGTTCACGATCTTGCCGCCGCCGCGCGCGCGCATGTGCGGCAGCGCCGCGCGCATCGCCCACCAGCAGGCCTTTACCGTCGAGGTCAGGGTCTGCTCCAGCATGTCGTCGGTCTTGTCCTCCAGCAGCACATTCGGCGTCGGCACGAAGGCATTGTTGACCAGGATGTCGAGCCCGCCGAAGCGGTCTACGGCGGCCGCGACCGCGGCCAGCACGGACTCCTTGTGCAGCACGTCGGTCGGGACGAACAGTGCCCTGCCGCCCAGTTCCTCCACCTCGCGCGCCACCCGGGCGCCGCTGTCGGCGTCGATCTCGGCGATCACCACGGCCGCGCCTTCGCGCGCGAAACGGCGCGCCACGCCGCGCCCGATGCCGCCCCCGGCGCCCGTAACGAGCGCCACCTTGTTTTTCAGAAGCCCCATGCCAGTCTCCTCACTTGTGAACATATTTTCTGTTATTGTACACATTCATACCCACAACCGATATCGGGAAAACGCCATGCAACGCTTTCGCAGGCGCATCGAACTGACCGGCCGGCACGATGGCCAGGGTGGCCAGGTGCGCGCCGTCCTCGAGGACGACTTCCACCATTTCCGTGTCGTGGTCGAGCATCGCGGCGGCACGGTCACCGGTGTGCGCGGGGAAACGCCGCGGCATCCGTTTACGGGCTGCCCGGGCGCCACTTCCGAACTGGACCGCCTGGCCGGCATGCGCATCGACCATGTCGCCCATTCGGTCACGCTGCATACCGATCCGTCACAGCAGTGCACGCACATGTTCGACCTGGCCGGGCTGGCGATCGCCGTGGCCGCGCGTGGCGAGCGCTATCGTCGCTACGACATCGACGTGCCGCGCCATGTGGACGGGCGCTCGCATGCCTTCCTGCGGCGCAACGGCACGCTGGTGCTCGACTGGGAGGTGGAAGGCAGCACGATCCTGGGGCCGGCGCCCTATGCCGGCGTCGACATGCGCCAGGGCATGGCGCGCTGGGTGCTGGGCACGCTGCCGGTCGAGGCAGCGGAAGCGGCCCTGGTGCTGCGCCGCTGCGCGCTGATTTCGCTCGGACGATTGAAGGATCTCGACCGTGAGCCGCACGCCCACCTCAGCGGGCGCTGCTACGCCCAGCAGCCCGAGCGCGCGCCGCAGGCGATCCGGATCGTGGGCTCGACGTGGGATTTCAGCGCACGCCCGGAGGCACTCTGCCAGGATGACCAGGCTTGGCTGGACGACTTCGGCGCCTGATTGAGCATTGATGCGGCGCCTGGTAGGGCGGCGCGGTGGCCGTTCAGCGGTTGGCCGCTTCCCACGCCTTGAGGTCGAAACCGGGCGCTGCCGCCATTGCCGGCGCCAGCGCCGGCGGGCGCGCCAGGATCTTGCGCGCCGCCATGTGGTCGCCCACCCGCCCGCACGATTCCACCGCCAGCAGCTGTTCACCGCGGAAGCACAGCACCGATATCTGCTGCGTCGCCGGGTCACCAAGCACCACGTGATTGTCGGCCCCGGTCGACAGCCCGGCGATCTGCAGTTTCAGGTTGCCCTGGTCGGTCCAGAACCACGGCAAGGCGGTGTACGGCGCCGGCTTGCCGGTCAGGCGCGCGGCAACCAGCTTGCCCTGGTCGACGGCGTTCTGCACCGATTCAAGGCGGGTTGGCCGTTCGCCGTTCTGCAGGCAGGGGAAAGAAGCCACGTCGCCCAGCGCGGAAATGTGCGGGTCGGACGTCAGCAGGCCGGCGTCGACCCGGATGCCGTTGTCGATGCCCAGCCCGGCCTCCAGCGCCAGCGCGACGTTCGGGATCACGCCGATGCCGTACACCACCAGGTCGGCCGGCAGGCGCCGCCCGTCCGCGGCCAGCACGGCCACCGCCTTGCCGTTGTCACCTTCGATTTCCGACAGCGCGGTGCGGAAGTGGAAGGTTACCCCCCAGGACATATGCGCCGCACGGAACAGCTCGGACATTGCCGGCGATATCGCGCGCGCCATCGGGCGATCGCCCAGCTCCAGCACGTCGACCGCGGCGCCGGCCGCCGCCGCGACTGCGGCGAATTCCAGGCCGATGAAGCCGGCGCCGATCACGACCACCCGTCTTGCATTGCCCAGCAGCGGTGTCAGCGCTTCGGCGTCGGCGCGGGTCTTCACGCCGTACACGCCTGCCAGCATGGCGCCCGGCACGTTCAGCGGCCGGTTATGGGCACCGGTGGCCAGCACCAGGTGATCGTAGTCGAGTACCGCACCGGAGGCCAGTAGCAGCCTGCGGTTCTGGCGGTCGATCGCGGCGCCGCGGTCGGCCACCAGGTCGATGGACTGATCGATGTAGAACTGCGCCGGGCGGAATTGCATCGCCGTCGCATCGATCTTCCCAAGCAGGTAGGCCTTCGACAAGGGCGGGCGCTGGTAGGGTAGCCACGGTTCGTCGTTGACGAGGGCGATGCGGCCGGCATAGCCCTCCTGGCGCAGGGACAGCGCCACCTGCACGCCGGCATGGCCGGCCCCGGCGATCACTACGGAATTGAGTGTCATGTTGCGGTTCCTCGATAATCAAGAATGGCGGTCACGCCGCGGCGCGGGCCTGGAGGGCGGCCTGCGGGCTGCGGCCCAGCGTCAGCAGCAGGAGCGATCCGGCCAGCGTGCTGGCCGCGCAATACGTCAGCATCATGGCGTAGCCGCCGGTGGCGCTGAACATGGCCGCGAACAGCAACGGCGCCCCGGCCGAGGCCACCGTGATCAGCCCCTGGTGCAGGCCGAAGATGCGCCCGTAATCCTTCAGGCCGAAATAGCGGGCCATGAGGAAGGCGGCGATATCGAATTCCGCGCCGGCTCCCAGGCCCGCCAGTGCCGCGGCAAGGCTGAGCAGGGCCAGGTCGCTGCTGCCCGATAGGAAAAGCATCGCGCCGGCGGCCGGCAGGGCCAGGCTGACGGCTGCTACGCCAGGCGGCCACAGCCTGTCGAGCAGGTAGCCGACCACCAGGCGCCCCAGCACCAGCGCGATACCGAACCAGGAAAACACCTGCGTGGCATCGGACAGCGCCAGCCCGCGGTCGCGCAGCATCGGCACGGTGCTTGTGACCATGCCCATCACCGCCGACACCACCAGGCACAGCGCCAGGTTGCAGATCCAGTAGCGGGGCGACGCCAGCGCGGCCCGGAAGGTCATGCCGGCCAGCACTGGAGGCATTGCCGACACGGCAGAGGGCTTTCCCGCCGCGGTTGACGGCGCGGTTGCCCCCACCTCCGGTCGCGGCAGCCGGAACCAGGCCAGCGTCAGCGGTATCCCGACCAGCACGTTCACCAGGGCCAGGATCACGAAGGGTGCCTGCCAGCCCCAGGTGGCCACGCCCCAGGCGAACAGCGGCGGCGTGACCGCGGCCGTGATGCCGGTGCCGGACAGGCCAAGCGCCAGCGCAAGGCCGCGGTTGCGGGCGAACCACAGGTTCAGCAACTGGGTCCAGGTAACCGCCAGCGCCCCCATGCCGACGATGGGCAGCAGGAAGAAGGCGGCATACAGCGACCATACCGGGCCGCCGATCAGGGTGGTGGCGAGGTAACCCAGCGCCATCGTGAACAGCGACACCAGGGTGACGCGCTTGATGCCGAAGCGCAGGTTGAGCCAGCCGACCAGTTGCAGGCCGATCACCGCGCCGGCGAACAGGAAGCTGATCGCCGCCTGCAGTGACGGGCGATCCCAGCCAAATTGCTGCTGCAACGGAATCACCAGCACCCCGAAGCCGTACAGTAGTGCCGCATTGATGCTGATCATGACACCGGTGATCGCCAGCAGCAGGATGCGCCAGCCCTGCCTGAATTCAGCGAAATCGATCGCCGCGCCGTTCGTGATTCCGACCATGGTTGTCTCCTGTAAGGTCGTGCAACCGGCGCCCTGGCTCTGCGGCCAGGTGCCCCGAGGTAAAATCCGCGGCGGCTCAGGGCCGCACGATGCGGCTGCGCAGTACGCCGATGCGTTCGATTTCGAGCTCGATCTGGTCGCCCGGCTTCAGGTAGCGCAGCTGCTCGAGTCCGCAGCCATTGCCGACAGTGCCGGAGCCCAGCACTTCCCCCGGGTACAGCGTTTCGGAGCGCGAGATATGCTCGATCACATCCTCGAAGCGCCAGCGCATGTCGCGCGTGCTGCCCCTGCCCCACTCTTCGCCGTTGACCCGCGCGATCATGGTGAGGTCGTAGGGGTCGGGAATCTCGTCGGCGGTGACCAGGCAGGGGCCCATCACGTTGCCGGTATCGAAGTCCTTGCTCTTGGCCGGACCCAGCATGCCGGCCATTTCCGCCGCCTGGGTATCGCGCGCACTCATGTCGTTGAAGATCGTGTAGCCGACGATGTGGTCACGGGCCTTGCCCGATGCGATGTCCTTGCCCTTGCGGCCGATGTAGCAGGCGAATTCGAGTTCGAAATCCATCGCCTTGCTGTAGGCCGGCCAGATCACGTCCTCGTCCGGACCGATGACGGCGAAGCGGTTGCACTTGTAATAGATGGGCTGGCGGTTGAAGGTGGCGAGCACCCGCTCGTCGGCACGCGTGTTCATCTGCGCCAGCGCTTCTTCGGGATCGGGCAGGTGCGCCACACGGGCACGGCGCGCCGCTGCGAAGCTCTGCTTCAGGTGCAGCTCGAAGCACGAGCAGTCGCGCATCTGCGGCGGCGGCTGGATCGGCGCGCACAACCGGACCGCGGCACGCTCGATGACCGCGCCGGCGGGCGGGTGGGCGACCAGGCGGCGTGCCTCGTCCATGGCTTCGTCCCCGGCCTCGACCAGCGCCAGGATGCTGGTGAAGGCGGGCCATCCGCCCAGGCCGGTGGCGGCAGCGGCGCTTCGCAGGTCGACGATCGCGGTATCGTAGTCGATCAGGGCGCCGGGGCGCATGACACCCGAGGCGTCGCGGTAGGTAACCAGTCTCATTGCTGCAGTCTCATTGCTGTGTCTCCGTGCTTGTCATATTTATCGGCGAAAAATACCGCGGAGGCCATTCGCGGCTTGCCATTCGCGGCCTGCTACATGCGGCCGTTGACCGGAATGCAGGCGCCGGTCAGCGCCGCGGCATCGTCCGACAGCAGGAAGGCGATCACCGCTGCCAGCTTGTCGGGCGCCACCCAGCGGCCATGGTCGGCATCTGGCATGTCGGCACGGTTGGCTGGCGTGTCGATGATGCTCGGCAGCACGGCGTTGACCGTGATGCCGCGATCCTTCAGTTCTTCCGCCAGCGCCTCGCTCAGGCGCGCCACGCCGGCCTTCGAGGCCGCATAGGCCCCCATGCCCGCGCCGGCCTTCTGCGCCGCTGCCGCGCCGACATTGACGATGCGCCCGGCGCTGCGCACCAGCAGGTGCGGCAGCGCCGCACGGCAACTGGCTACGGCGGTGCGCAGGTTGGTCTCGTACATGCGGTCCCAGGATGCCAGCGCGCCGCCCTCGAGCGTCTCCCAGGCAAAACCGCCGGCCACGTTGACGATGCCGTCCGGCGCGCCGAGCGCTTCGCGCACCTGCGCATACGCCGCCTGGCAGGCGGTTTCCTGCCCGAGCTCGACACCGCCGAGCACCAGCGCAACGCCCGGGACAGGGGTGGTGGGCGCCGGGGCGCGGTCGAGCAGCGCGACGGCGGCGCCGTCGGCAATCAGCCGTTCGGCGACGGCGCGGCCCAGCGCGCCGAAGCCGCCGGTCACTACGATGATGCGGGAAGCGAGTCGATCGGACATGGTGTGGATTTTTCTCCGGACGTGATGGAAGAGGGAATGGAAAACGGCTCGGTCGTGAAAACTTTAAACATATTTTCAATTTCTGTCTACATAGTTGTAGAATCTTCGCACCGATAGTTCGCAACCGCTCGACCAGGGACAACCCATGACAAGGAAACTTCCGGCACTCACTGCCGACAACCGCGCGTTCTGGCAAGGCGGCGCCGAAGGCCGGCTGCAGATGCATCACTGCGACGGCTGCGCGCGCTTCTTCCACCCGCCGGCGCCGATCTGCCCGCGCTGCCTCAGCCAGGATGTTGCGCCGCAGCCGGTTTCGGGCCGCGGCAAGGTCGTCACCTATACCGTCAATCACCAGCCATGGCGCCCGGATCTCGACAAGCCCTACGTGGTGGCCATCGTTGAGCTGGCCGACCAGGAGGGGCTGCGTTTCGTGACCAACATCGTCGGCATCGAGCCGGACCAGGTCGGCATCGGCATGCCGGTCCAGGTGTGCTTCGAGCAGGTCGAGGATGTCTGGCTGCCGCTCTTCGAAAGGGCCGCATGATGTTCGATCGCATGTATGAGAAGGACGTGGCGATCACCGGCATCGGCCAGTCCGAAGTGGCCCGTCCGTCGGCGAAATCGGCGATGCGCCTGACGCTTGATGCCTGCCTGGAGGCGATCGCAGACGCCGGCCTGACACGCGACGACATCGACGGCGTTTCCTGCTGGCCGGGCGACAACAACAACGGCGACGCGTTTTCCCCGGTCGGGCCGAATGCGCTGATCGGCACGCTCGGGCTGAAGGTCAACTGGTACGGCGGCGGCTACGAAGGGCCGGGCCCGCTGGCCGGGGTAATCAACGGCGCGATGGCGATCGCCGCCGGGCTGTGCCGCCATGTGCTGGTGTTCCGCACCATCACCGAGGCGACCCGGCGCCAGACCGACAAGGGCGCCAGCGCGCTGACCAGCAAGACCGTCGGGCGCGATACCAGTGCCGCATGGCAGTGGTACACGCCGTTCAACGTGCTGTCCGGGGTCAACCTGATGGCGCTGTACGCGCAGCGTCATTTCCACGACTACGGCACCACGCCCGAACAGCTAGCGCAGATCGCCCTGACCTGCCGCGCCAACGCGGCGCGCAATCCCAAGGCGATCTACCGCACGCCAATGGGCATGGACGACTACATGGCCTCGCGTATGATCTCGACGCCGCTGCGCATGCTCGACTGCGATGTGCATTGCGACGCCTCGACGGCCATCATCCTGTCGCGCGCCGACGCGGCCAGGGACGGCCCCAACCGGCCGGTGCGGATCGAGGCGATCGGCGCGGCCCTGCACCAGCCCTGGTCGTGGGACCAGATTGACCTGACTGCGATGGCCACGCGCGATGCCGCGGACATGATGTGGTCGCGCACCGACGTCAAGCCATCGGAGGTCGGCACCGCCCAGCTATATGATGGATTTTCCATCCTGACCATGATGTGGATGGAGGCGCTGCGCCTGTGTCCACCAGGCGAAAGCGGCCAGTTCGTCGAGGGCGGCAGTCGCATCGCCCTCGAAGGCACCTTGCCGGTCAACACGAATGGCGGCCAGCTGTCCGGCGGCCGTACCCACGGCCTCGGCTATGTGCACGAAGCGTGCACCCAGCTGTGGAACCGCGGCGGCGCGCGCCAGGTGGCACCGCACCAGGTATCCGTGGTGGCATCCGGCGGAGGCCCCCTGGCCGGCAGCCTGCTGCTGGTGCGCGATTAGGTGCACCATTCGGCGTACGACTGGTGCGCCGGGAATTGCCGCCCTTGCCCCCATGTGATTCTACCCTTAGAATTGTATTTTCACATGGGCCTGCCGGCAGATTCCTCCGGTGCCCCGTCAGGAGCGTACCAATGTCCGGCAACACCAGCAGCGAAGATTCGTCCGACGCCTCGACCGGCGTGACCGTCAAGCCGGTCGTGAATGCGATCCGTATCCTGCGCCATCTGACTGCCTCAGGCTCGCCCGAACGGGCAGCGGACATCGCGCGCGAGCTGGCGATCAACCCGAGCACCTGTTTCAATACCCTGCGCACCCTGGTGGCCGAAGAAATGCTCGACTTCGACGCGTTGTCGAAAACCTATACCACCGGGCTGGGGCTGGCCAAGCTGGTCGAACAGCTGGTCACGCAGGGGCAGCGCCTGGAAATCGTGCGACCGCTGATGCAGGAGTTCGCTGCCGCGCACCATGTCACCGTTACCCTGTGGCGGCGCATGGGCAACGACCGCATCGTGCTGGTCAGCTCCGAAAGCAGTCCCGGCGATTTGCGGATCGACATGGCGATCGGCCAGCGCCTGCCGGTGCTGATGGGTGCCAGCGGCCGCCTGTTCACGGCCAGGCTCGGCCTCGACGACGAGCGCCTGCGCGCCGTCTTCGACAATGTGCGCTGGGCACGCCCGCTGAGCTACCGGGACTACCAGCGGCAGGTGGCCGACGCCAGCACCAACGGCTGGGCCCTCGACGACGGCTATTTTTCGGCGGGCATCCTGGCGGTCGCCGCGCCCGTCAACGACCGTGCGGGAGCCATTGCCTATGCGGTCTCGGCAGTGACCTTCCGCGGCCAGCATGCCGGCGCCGAGATCGACAAGCTCGGCCAGTCGCTGTGCAAGGCGGCGGCGAAAGTGGGCAGCATCCTGTTCTAAACCTCGCACAAAACGTGACAGTTTTTTGATTTGTGTGCATAATCGTCTCCACGGTCGACGCGGCCGGATAACTATTTAAGAGACGAATCATGAGCGATCAAGTACTGCACCGCGTAATCATCGAACGCAGCCGCTGCTGCGGTTACGGCCTGTGCGCCGCCATCTGCCCGGAAATCTACAAGCTCGACGCCGGCGGCATCGTCTATCTCGACAGCGATGTCGTTCCCGACGAGCTGCTGGAGAGCGCGCGCGAAGGCGCTGCCGCCTGCCCGGCCGAAGCCATCGTCGTCCAGCCACCGGCCTGAGTGCCGCGTACCACAGTTGCGTCACCATGAGGACAAACCCATGAAACGATTGACTGGAAAGGTGGCACTGATCACCGGCACCGGCGGCGGCCAGGGCCGCGTCGCGGCACTGTACTTCGCGCGCGAAGGCGCCACCGTGGTTGGCTGCGACGTCGATCGCGCCGGGCACGAGGAAACCGCGCGCCTGATGGCGGCCGAGGGTTTCACGTTGCATGGCAGCGCCCCGGTCGACCTCGGCGACCACGAGCAGGCACGCCGCTGGGTCGACGCCGCGGCCGAGGAATGCGGCCACATCGACATCCTGTACAACAACGCCTCGGCGGCGAAATTCGCGCCGGTCGGCGAGATGTCGGTCGACGACTGGCACTACACCATCCGCAACGAACTCGATCTCATCTTTTTCACCACCCGCATCGCCTGGAAGCACCTGGCCAAACAAGGCGGCGTGGTGATCAATATCGCGTCCACCGCGGCCTGGGGCGGCTCCCGGGCTGCCGGCCTGAGCGCCCACAGCGCAGCCAAGGGCGCGGTCGTGTCCTTCACGCGCCAGCTGGCGGTGGAAGGTGCGCCGCTCGGTATCCGCGCGGTGAGCATCAGTCCCGGCTTCGTGCGCACGCCAGGCACCGCCGCCTTCGTGGACAACCCGGCGATGCGCCGCGTGATCCTCGACGGCGTGCTGCAGGACCGGCCCGGCGAGCCGGAGGAAGTGGTCTCGCTGGCACTCTATGTCGCATCGGACGAGGCGCGCTTCATGACGGGCTCGGACCTCGTCGTCGATGGCGGCCTGCTGGCTGTGTAGCTGGCGCACAACGCTTATCAAACCAAGGAAGGAGACACATGGACATCATCGGCATCGGCTACCTCGGCTTCGAGACCGCCAACCTGGACGCCTGGCGCGACTATGGCCCCCAAGTAATGGGGTTCCAGGCCGGCAATGCGCCGGAGGACGACCAGGATTCGCTGTACTTCAGGATGGACGACCGGCGCCATCGGATCGCCTTCCACCCTGGCAAGATC
>DASVVD010000241.1:0-2757 GCA_036386715.1 Pseudoduganella sp. | reverse complement strand
GGTGGCGCCGCCGGCCATGCCCGCGGCGCCATCGGCAGCGGGCAGCCTGATACAGACCGTGCTCGCGCTGGGCTTCGTGCTGGCGATCCTGGTGGGCCTGGCCTGGGCGCTGAAGCGCTTCGGGCCGCGTAATGTTACCGGCGGCAATACCGTGAAACTGGTCGGCGCGCTGTCGGTCGGCGCGCGCGAACGGATCCTGGTCGTCGAGGTGGGCGAGCAGTGGATCGTGGTCGGCGCCTCGCCGGGGCGGATGAACGCGCTGGCCACGATGCCGCGGCAGGAGACCGATCCGGCCGGCCTGGTACGGCCGGATGGCATGCCGGTGACCAATTTCTCGGAATGGTTCCGGCAAACGATCGAAAAGCGCAATGGCAAGTAAGTCGATGAGCATGGTGAGGCAGGCCCGGCGCGCGCCCGAGCTGGCCGGTCTTGTGCTGGCCCTTGCACTGCCCCTGCTGGCGGCCGCCGAGCCCGTGATTCCCGCCTTTACCAGTGCGCCGGCGCCGGGTGGGGGCACGCAATACGGGCTCACGCTGCAGACGCTGATCCTGATGACGGCGCTGACGTTCCTGCCGGCGGTGCTGCTGATGATGACCGGCTTTACCAGGATCGTGATCGTGCTGTCGCTGCTGCGGCAGGCGATGGGCACGCAGACCGCGCCGCCCAACCAGGTGATGGTCGGGCTGGCGCTGTTCCTGACCTTCTTCGTGATGGGCCCTACCTTCGACCGTATCTATACCGAGGCATACCAGCCGCTGCAGGCCAACCAGATCACCATGCAGCAGGCGATCGAGCGCGGCGGCGCCCCCCTGAAAACCTTCATGCTCAAGCAAACGCGGCAGGCCGACCTGGCACTGTTCGTGAAGATCTCGCGCAGCCCGGCACTGCAGGGGCCGGAAGACGTGCCGATGCGGATCCTGGTGCCGGCCTTCATTACCAGCGAGCTGAAGACGGCGTTCCAGATCGGCTTTGCGATCTTCATCCCCTTCCTCATCATCGACATGGTGGTGGCCTCGGTGCTGATGTCGATGGGCATGATGATGATGTCGCCGGCGGTGATCTCGCTGCCGTTCAAGATGATGCTGTTCGTGCTGGTCGATGGCTGGCAATTGCTGCTGGGCTCGCTCTCGCAGAGTTTTTACTAGGAAGTGCACGCATGACACCGGAAACCGTGATGACAATGGGCCGCCACGCGATGGAAGTGACGCTGATGGTGGCCGCGCCGCTGCTGCTGGTCGCGCTGGGCATCGGCCTGGTCGTGTCGATCTTCCAGGCCGCCACGCAGATCAACGAATCGACGCTGTCGTTCATCCCGAAACTGGTGGGCGTGTTCGTCGCGCTCGTGGTGGCCGGGCCGTGGATGATCGGCGTGATGACGGACTACATGCGCGAGATCTTCGGCGGCATTCCCGGCATGATCGGCTGACGCCCTTGTCCGTCCACTAGCCGCCTGCCATGCTGGGCCTCTCGCTTGCCGACATCAACACGGCCATCGCCGGGTTCATCTGGCCCCTGTCGCGCATCCTCGGGCTGATCGCCGCTTCGCCGTTCTTCGGCAACGCGCGCATTCCCCGCAGTGCGCGGATGGGTTTCGGCGTGGTCGTGGCAATTGCCATCGCGCCGCTGGTGCCGGCGATTCCCGCCACCGATCCGGCTTCGTGGGAAGGCCTGCTGATCCTCGCCAAGGAAATGATCACCGGCATCGCGATGGGCTTTGCGGTGCGCATCGTGTTCGCCGCCGTCGAGATGGCGGGCGAGATCAGCAGCCTCACCATGGGCCTGGGCTTCGCCAGCTTCTTCGACCCGATGTCGCAGGGCCGCTCGTCGGCGATTTCGCAGTTCCTCACCTGGGTCGCCACGCTGATGCTGCTGGTGGCGAACGTGCACCTGCTGTTGCTCGAAGCGCTGGCCGAGAGCTTCTTCACGATGCCGATCTCGGGCCGCATGTTCCACGGCGCCGGCTTCTGGGACATGGCCCTGTGGGGCGCCAAGATCTTCTCGGCCGGCGTGCAGCTGTCGCTGCCGATCGTGGCCGCGCTGCTGATCACCAACGTCGCCCTGGGCATCCTGACCCGCGCCGCGCCGCAACTGAACCTGTTCGGCATCGGCTTCCCCATCACGCTGGGTGTGGGGTTCACGGTGCTGATGATCGCCCTGCCCTATCTCACCACGCCGCTCGTCAACCTGCTGGGCCAGGGCGTCGAGCAGGCGCAGATGGTGCCGCGCGCGCTGCAGGGAGACGGGCAGTTTCCGAAGCGGCCGGCGGCGCCGGCAACGCGCTGAGGCCAGCGCTGCCGCCGGGGCGGACAGCGCCCCTTTCCGGCCGGCGCCGGCTTGTCAGAGGCGCTGTTCGCGTAAAGTGGGGAACTTCCACGGAACAACGCTGTCTGACCTCCTGTTGAGATACTTCATGACTATCAGGAGGCCAGTATGGGCATGGCAGATTTCAAGGTGTTGTTGAAGGAGCTGGCAGAGCGCCAGCTTTCAGCCGATGAACTGACCTGTTTGCAGGCCTTTCTGGCTACAGCTGCCCAACCGGGCCACTGCTGCACCCTGATCGAGCTTACGCGAACAGCGCCTTGTCAGATGTAGTTGAACAGCGAAAGCTGGGTGGCCGAACGGAAGGTTTGCTGGGCGGCGGTCAGGCTGGTAGTCTGCTGCTGGAAACGGGACACGGCTTCCACCTGGCCGGCCTCGGTCAGGCCGACGAGGTTGGTGATCTGGGCCGAATACTGGATTTTCAATGACGAGGCCGAG
>DASVVD010000240.1:0-11470 GCA_036386715.1 Pseudoduganella sp. | reverse complement strand
TCTGACCCGGGGTTGCACTTGGGGTAAAAGATGCATTCCATGCCCACCAGGCCTGGAACCGCCGTGCCCGGCATATAGCCCGGCTGGCCACAGCTGACTGACCACTCAGGTCAGCAGCGCAGGCATCCACTCCATGCAGAGGAACAGCCCGTTGGCCCCGTTGAGCGTAAAACCGCAGCGCTGGAACAGGCGTTGTGCACGGGTACCGGGCATGACATCGAGCCGCACCGGCACGTGCATTCGCGCCCCCTGGGCCTGCAGGCTGCGCAGCAGGCCGATGCCGATGCCGCGGCTGCGGCTCTCGGGCAGCAGGCTCATGTCGAGGATGCGGATTTCGTCGGAACCGTAGTTGACGTGCAGCGCACCGATCGGCCGTTCGCGTTCGGCGATGACGGCAATATCGCCGTAAGGGTAGAGCGCATGCAGTTGCGTTTGCCTGGCCCGGAACTGCAGGGCCATCAGCAGGGCCTCCGTGTGCGCATCGCAGGCGCCCATCCGCTGGTCGGCGGTGCGCGTACTGGCGAACAGCAGAGACAGGAAAGCCTGGTCGGCGGCTTCCGCCGGCCGCATTTCGATCGTGCGGGAAGTCCTGGTTGACATGGTCATCCTTGCAAGTAGCGTCCGAGAAAATAATAGCATCCGTGCCGTTGCACGGGCGCTTTGTTTGACAAACCGGGGCGGCCAGCCACAAGCCACGCTGCCAGCGCCCCTGAAAGGCAGTATGAGCACTACCGAAAAACGCCATCACGATCCGGAAAAGGCGCGCCACCGGCGCCGCCAGGTACTGGACGCGGCTGCCGCCTGCTTCGGCCGCAGCGGCTTCCATGGCGCCAGCATGGCCGAGATCTCGAAGGCCGCCGGCATGAGCGCCGGCCATATCTACAACTACTTCGACAACAAGGATGCGATCATTGCCGCGTTCGTCGAGGAAAACGTCGAGCGCGTGTCGGCGCTGTTGCGCGGCTTCGAGCTGAAGGACGACCCGCTGCAGGCGCTGCTGGACGAAGTGCCGCGCAGCGTGCGCGACGACCTCGATCCGCAAACCTGGATCCTGCCGCTGGAAATCACCGCCGAAGCGTCGCGCAATCCCAAGGTCGCCGCGGTGGCGCGCGATGCGGACCGCCGCACGTGCCAGCTGTTCCGCGCGATCCTGAAGGCGGGGCGGCAGCGCCATGGGCTGGCCGTGGACGACGTCCTGCTCGACGGGCGGATGAACGTTATCATCGCCATGTTCCAGGGCCTGCCGGTACGTGCCGTGCACAATCCTGGAATGGACCCCGACATGCTGACCGATTCATTCCGGTTGGCGCTGCGGGCATTGCTGTTCAGCTGACATTCGATACATCATGACCACAACTTTCGTTTTTCCGCCGCACCAGGGCGCAGCACTGGCGATCGAGGGCAGCGACGCCCGTTTCCCGGTGCGCCGCGTCTACTGCGTGGGCCGCAACTACGCCGGCCACGCCCGCGAAATGGGTTCGGACCCGAGCCGCGAACCGCCATTCTTCTTCACCAAGCCGGGTGACGCCGATGCCGTGGTGGCCGTGGCGCCGGGCACCACGGCCGAGCTGCCGTTCCCGCCGCAGACCAGCAATTTCCACCATGAGTGCGAACTGGTCGTGGCCATCGGCAAGGGGGGCGCCGACATCGCCGTCGAGGATGCCGCAGCGCATATCTTCGGCTATGCGGTCGGCTTCGACATGACCCGCCGCGACCTGCAGAACCGGATGAAGGATGCCGGCCGGCCATGGGAAATCGGCAAGGCCTTCGATTTCTCGGCACCGGTCGGCACGCTGCATCCCGCCGCCGCGGTGGCCAGCATCGAGGACGCCGCCATCACCCTGCAGATCGATGGCGCCACGAAGCAGACCGGCCATATCAACGAAATGATCTGGTCGATCGCCGAGACGATCGCCAATCTCTCCACCTACTTCACGCTGCAGCCGGGCGACCTGATCTTCACCGGCACGCCGGAAGGCGTAGGCGCCGTGCAGCGCGGGCAGACACTGGTCGGCCACGTGGATGGCCTGAGCGATATTTCCGTTCGCTTCGTCTGAAGAGTAACCAGGCAGGAAGCAGGCTGTAACGCGGGCGGCCGCGTTACAGGCGCGCCGCGATGGCCGACAGGCCGTCCAGCGCGCCCGCTGCCAGCCCTACGTCGTTTTTCGCCGCCACCGCCGGCTCGCGCGGGTTGATGCGCACGAGCCGGCCGCCGCGCCGCACCACCTGCTGGCCGAAATGGCGCACCGAGGGAATCGCCGTGCCGGCGCCCAGTTCGATGACGAGCGGCCGCTCGACCTTGTCGAGCCAGCGCTCCAGCCGTGCTGCCTGCCGGGCACTCCTTTTCTCGATCCAGCCCCAGTCGCCGAACATCAGGATGTTGGGCCGCGCCAGGCCGCCGCAATGCGGGCAGCGCGGCGCCTGGTTCGTCAGGCGGCATGCTTCGTTGTCCACCTCGGGTTCATAGTCGTCCGCCGCCCAGATCGCATCGCTGCAGGGCGCCAGGCATTGCAGGTGGTGGATGGAGCCGTGGCATTCGTGCACGCGGTCCGCATCGAAGCCCGCTTTCTGGAACTGGCCGTCGACGTTGCTGGTGAAGACATGGCTGCCGTGCGGCATCTTCTCGCCCCATGACTTCAGCAATTGGAAACCTGCATGCGGCACCGTGCCACGATACAGGTTCAGGCGGTGGCCGTAGAAGCCCCAGGCCAGTGCGGGATCCTCCTTGAACGTGGCCGGGGAGGCGGCGGTCGTGAATGCGATGCGGGCCGCGCCGAGGGCAGGGTAGGCGCGCCAGAAGCCTTCGTTGCCGCGAAAGTCCGGCAGACCGGAATCGACGCCGATGCCGGCGCCGGCGGCCACGACCAGGCCATCGGCCTGGCGGATCAGGTCGGCGGCGCGGTCGAGCAGGGCGGGGGAGAGTGCGGGTGTCATGGATGGGATTCTAGCGCCATCCAGGGTACCGGTAAGCTTCTGGAAATCGCCGGCAGGCCAGCCCTCCGGCGGGGGCGAAAGGCATGGCAAAAACGTAAAACCCTCTGCTATAATGCGGCCAGTCGTCGGGGCG
The DNA here is from genome assembly GCA_036386715.1 of Pseudoduganella sp. Taxonomy (GTDB): domain Bacteria; phylum Pseudomonadota; class Gammaproteobacteria; order Burkholderiales; family Burkholderiaceae_D; genus Rugamonas. The sequence continues at coordinate 8,403 of DASVVD010000240.1, read as the reverse complement.
TAGCGCAGCCTGGTAGCGTACCTGCATGGGGTGCAGGGGGTCGAGTGTTCGAATCACTCCGTCCCGACCAACGGATTCAACGAAAAGGCCAATCTTCGGATTGGCCTTTTTGTTTCTACAGTATTTGGCAAAAAAACGCCAGGCCGCCGCCTGTGTGGCGCTGTCTCGTTCCGTGGCCAGGTCAATCAAACGGGCTGGATGGCACCAGGGTGCCGGACGGCACAATGCTTCATCGGTCCCTCAAGGCTTCAACGCATGCTGCGCTGCCCGCAGTATTGCCCGGCTCAATGCATCGAGCGCCGGCGAATCGATGCGCCATCGGTGCCAGTACAAGGCGATATCGAGATATGTGCCCGGCACGATCTGCACCAGCCTGCCGGCTTGCAGCGATGGCTCCGCCAGATATTCGGGGATCATTCCCCATCCGAGGCCCTGTTCGGCGATGTGGATGAATCCTGTGATGGATGGAATGAAATGCGACGGCGGCTCGATGCCTTGTGGCGTCAGCATCTCGATGAAAGCCTGTTGCATCCGGTCCTTGCCGTTGTAGACGAGTACCGGCGCCTGGGAAAGCGCATGGGCGTCCACGCCGGACGAAAAATAGCGGTCCCGGAAAGCGTTGGTGGCAACCGCGAAATAACGCATATTGCCCAGGAAAGTCACCGAACAGCCCTGCGTTGGCGCTGCGGAAGCGCTGACCGCCGCCATCACTTCGCCATGACGCAACAGCGTCGCGGAGTGCTCCTGGTCTTCCACGCGTACGTCGAGGGTTACATTCTCGCGGGCACAGGTTTCATTGAATGCATCGAGAAACCACCCGTGGAGCGAATCGGCGTTGACCGCGACCGGCAGGCGCACTGGCGCCGCGGCGCAATCCCCGGCCATCCCGATTTCGCGAAACAGTTCGTCTTCAAGCAATTGCACCTGGCATACATGCCGCAACAGGGTTTGTCCGGCCGCGGTTGCCCGGCATGGCGTAGCGCGCACGACCAGCACCTGGCCCAGCGTGTCTTCGAGCAGCTTGAGCCGCTGGCTGATGGCGGACGACGTGACGTGCAGGTGGCGCGCGGCGGCTTCGAAGCTGCCCTGACGGACTATCGCCGCAAAAGCGGCCAGTTGAGCTGCGTTCAGGTGCGGCATTAGAAAAAATTGGCGGTGGTAAAAATAATTAGTTTGTCTTAATGCAGACCATGCGTCAATCTGGCCCCGGGCATGCCGTTGCATGCCTGAAGCCCAAGGGTAACCCGTCAATCATTCGACAACTGGAGTCAAATGTCCATCGCACTGACCGTTTTCCAGGGGCGCGCAGGCGACCACAACGACCTGGCCATTCCCGGAGCAGCGTCGATCGCCCGCCACCTTTCAGGCCTGCTCAACCTGGCGGTCTGCACCGTTGGCGAACCCGAGACGGCACTCGGCACGGACTGGCGCACCGAACTTGCTGCCGCTCTGCCGGCATTGCGCCAGATGCAGGTGCGCTTCGAAGAGATTCTCTCCCGCGGTGACCGGCCCCTCTCCGCTACCAGCAGGTGCGCCGTGTCGCTGGCCACGCTGCCGGTCGTCGCAAAACATCGGCCCGATGCCTGCGTGGTGTGGTTCGATGCGCATGGGGACCTGAATACCCCGGCTTCGACCACTTCCGGCTACCTCGGCGGCCTCGCTCTGTCGGGACCAGCCGGAACCTGGGATTCCGGCCTGGGCGGTGGCTTGAGGCTGGAAAGCATCATCCTGGCGGGGCAGCGCGACCTGGACCCGTTCGAGGTCGAACTGATCAAGGCAGTACCGCTGTGTCATGTACCGCCTGGCGCAGGCCTGGCAGCGCGATTGCACCAGGCGATTGCCGGCCGTGCCGTCTATGTGCACCTGGACTGCGACGTGCTGGAACCGGGCATCGTGCCGACCGACTACATGCATGCGAACGGCCTGGCGCTCGATGGCCTGCGGCTCGCCTGCGAAACGATCGCGCAGCACGAAGTCATCGGCATTGAAATCGCGGAGTTCCAGCATGCGTGGCATGCCGGCGGGCCGCCAGTGTCGCCGGCGCCGTTGATCGACGCGCTGCATCCATTGATCGCGCGGCTGGGCGCGTGAGAAGCCGGCAGTTGTACTTCAGCTATCGAAGCGGTGCCGGGCCCGGCGTTCTTCCTTAGAACACCGCCCGCAACGTCACCCGCGCAGTCCTTCGCTCCGCCGGATGATAATGCACATCCTCTACCCCCTCGGCCGGTTCACCCGCCAGCCGCGAGGCATAGTAATAATCGACATCGCTGGCCTTCCGGTCGAACAGGTTGAACACGTCGACCGACACCTGCCAGCGCCGGTCGATCCGGTACCCGCCCCGCAGGTAGGCGATGGCGGTCGATGCCGAGCGAACGCTGTTGTCCTCGATGAGCGGCCGCGGCCCGAAGTAGCGCATCTGGAAGGCCCCGGACCACGGCCCCACGTCGCTCACCGTCGCGCCGAATGACGCCACCTTTTCCACCGACCCCGGCACACGGTCGCCTGCCGGATCGTGCTCCGTATAGCGTGCCCGCGAGTAGGCCAGATCCAGGTCGAGCAGCAGCCAGCGGCTGGCGATGCAATGGTTGTTCCACTCGATGCCGGAGCGCCTGCTGCCCCGGCTCGGCGCCGTGTCGCCGGCGTCGCCCGAGAACACCAGCTCGGAGCCCGAGCGCAGGCGCCACAGTGCCAGCGAGCTTTGCAGCCCGGAGAACAGCTCCGTGCGCATTCCCAGTTCCGCGCCGCGCGTCTTCACCAGCGGCGTCACCGGATCGACCGGCTCCCGTTCGCGCGGCGACAGGCGGGCAGTGGTGCCGCGCGCATCGTTGCTGTGGAAACCTTCGCCGTAGTTGACGAAGAATTCCGTCCTGTCCCACGGCCCCAGTACCACCGACAGCTTGGGCGAGGCAATGTGGTCGTCCGCCGTGCCGCTGTTGTCGATGATCGAACTGGCCACGTCGAAATGGTAGCGGTCGTAGCGCACGCCGGCGATGGTGCGCAGCCACGGCGTCCATTGCACCGTGTTCTGCAGCCACGCGGCGGCGCTGGCTTCGCTCACGCGCGATTCGGCAATTGTTTCCAGCACGCGCTGCCGTGCCGTGGCATACAGCCCGACCGGCGCGATCCGGTCGAAGCGCCCCTGCAAGCCGACCGCGTTTTCCATCGGCCTGCCGGCCAGTTGGCCGAACCAGGTGTGCGACACGTCGAAGCCCGTCATCTTGCGGCGCTCGGTCTGCTTGAACTGGTCGCCGTTCTCCGGGTCGTCCAGGAAATAGGTGAAATTGTTGAACAGCGCCAGGTCCGAGCGCACGGCGTAGGCGCTGGCCTGCCACAGCGTGTCGGCGCCGCGGCGGCGCCATTCGGCGGACAAGCTGTAGCGCGCGGTGCGCCCGCCATCGCTGGGGTCCGCCGCATCGAATTCGCCCAGCCGGCCATCCTGCACGGCGCGCAGCGGCACCTGGCTGGTGGCGTGCCACGCGCTCTTGTAGCCCATGGCCGTCACACTGAAGCGGTCGGCGGCCGTGCCCGCGCTGTAGCGCAGCAGCGCCGAGGTCTTGTGGAAGGCTTCCGGCGTGCTCCATGGGCCGTCGTTGTGGGCCAGTTCGAGCGCGTACAGCAGGTTGCCGTTGCCGACCACGGTGGAGTTCGCGACCAGGCCGCGGCGATAAGCGTTCTCGCCCACCGTCAGCGTGGCAAAGCCGGCCGGCAGCCTGTCGGCCAGGCCCATGTGCGCTGCGCCGGCCGAGGCGAAGTCGCCTTCGTCGGCGTAGTACGGGCCCTTGCGGTAGCGAATGCGGTTGACCAGCTCCGGGATCAGGAAGTTCAGGTCCGTATAACCCTGGCCGTGGGCATGCGTGCGCATGTTGACCGGCATGCCGTCCACGAAGGTGGCGAAGTCGGTGCCGTGGTCCAGGTTGAAGCCGCGCAGGAAGTACTGGTTGGCCTTGCCGTCGCCGCTGTGCTGCGTGACGATCACGCCGGGCACGAATTCCAGCACCTCGCCGGGGCGCAGGGCAGGGCGGCTGGCGATCAGGTTGGCGGTCACGGTGCCGGCGCTGGCGGCATCCGAGGTGCCCACGCCGTTGTCGTAGTTGCCCAGCACCTGCACGGTGGCGGCCGTGTCGGCCTGGGATGATGCGACTGGTATTGGTGCTTGCGCTTGTGCCTGCGCGGCGGTCGCGCACAGGGTCCCGGCCAGGCCGAGGATCAGTTTGTTCATGGCGGATGAAGGGTCGATGACAGTCCCGCCCACTCCCCGTGGGCACGGCTGAACAGCGCCGGCGATCTCGCCTGCGCCACCTGTCTGGCCGGTATCCGGGCTGGCAAGGGAACTGCCTCACCTTCCCATGTCGGTCGGACACAGTGGCGTGAAGAGACAGCCTGCCGTCGCGAGACGGCGCTTGCTTACCGTTGCGGGGGCAGCACACTTTCGGCCTGGATGCAGGCCATGTGTTTCCCGTTTAACTGCGCACGTGAACACGTGCGCGGGCACCAAACGGGCAGGATTATAGACGGAAACTCGCGGTATCCTCCGGCAGGGCGCCACCGGAAAGAAAAGGCCGGCGCGTGCCGGCCCCGGCATCAGCCCTTTGCCGCGTCGGAACCGGCGGCCAAGCCTTTGGCCAGCACGTCGGCGACGGCCGTATTCAGGTCCTGCCCGGTTTCGGTGGCGAGGGCCTGCAGCTGCTTGACCAGCTCGCTGTTCAGCTTGACCGCGAACGGCACCAGGCCGAGCGCCTGGTCGCGCTTGCGCTGTTCGCGCTTGTCGACGGCGGGGGCGGCGGCATTGCCGAAGCCCGTGGCACCCGGCGCAACCATCTTGCCCATCAGTTTCTTGGCGTCGTTCTTTGCCAGGTCTGCTTTTTTCACGTTGTTATCCTTGTTGTGACGCTTTTAAAGGTTGCATTCTACGCGCTGGCCGCAGCCGACGGCACGCAATGATCACGGCCGTCACGCTGAGCAGCACGCCGCCGCTGCTCAGCGCGATGAGCACGGCGATGCGCAGCCAGTTCACCGCCAGCAGCGCAGGCAGGTCCCAGCTGTGCAGCAGGTTGAACAGCCACCGGCCGGCGCGCTGCGAGCGGTCGGCGCCCAGTTCGAGCTGGCCGGTGTGCATGTCGATGTGCACCCAGGTGGCCGACGGGTCGGCAAAGGCGATACGGAGCGTGGGGAGGCGCCGCGTATCGCCGCCGTACATCGAGGCTTCGTCGCGGGCGTAGTACCAGGCGTCGTATGCCGCCAGCTTTTCAAATGACGTCACCGGGTAGGGCAACACCCTGGCCGCGGCACGGCGCAATGTGGCTTCCGGCCATTCGCCGAGCACCGCATAGCCATGCGCCGATGCGCGGAGGATTCTGGTGTCGTTGGCGGTGCCGCGCGCGAGAATATAAGGTTCGCCATCGAGCACGCGCCATTCGAGTTCGCGCGCCGCGAAGTGTTCGCCGGCCAGCAGGGCCAGCGCCGCATCGGCCTTCAACGACAGGCGCGCCGTGGCAGGGCTGCCGCCCCTCATGGCCGCGCTGTCGGGCTTTGCTCCCGATGCGTCGAAGATGCCGGCCGGATTCATCGACATCAGGCCGCTGAACACCCAGGTGCACAGCACGGCGCCGAACGTCAGACCCAGCATGTGGTGCCAGCGCATGGCGGTCTCGCGGTACGGCGTGCGGGCGCCGTTCTTGTAGCGGCCCGCAAAGCGCCAGCGCCAGATGCCGTTGACGATGCCGGTCACGGACGACAGCACGCCCACGGTGGCGATGGCGATCACCGTCCAGGTCCACACCGGGTCCTGCGGCTGGTTCTTCAGCATGTAGAGCCAGTGCAGCCAGGCGCCGACGAAGTTCCAGTAACGCTCGGCGCGCGGCGCATCGAGGACCACCTGGCCGGTGGCGGACGACACGTAGACGCGGGTCGCCGCCGCATCGCCCAGTTCCACCACGTGCAGCGGCCGGTGCGGGTCCAGTCCCCGCGAGTGCGTCCAGCGGTCTTCGGTCACGCTGCCGGCGTAGCGCGCGGGGGCGCCGGATGCAAAGGCGCTGCCGGCACGCAGCGCCGCTTCCCGGTCGATGGTGCCACGCCGGATGCCGGTCACCGCATCGACGGCGACCGGCCCACCGCCAGCGCCGCGCATCACATAGTGTGGGGTCGCGCCGATCGTCGTCAGCACCAGCGATGCCGCGTCCGGCACGCCGCCGGCTGCCAGCGCCCGCGCCGGGTCGATGCAGCAGCCTTGCTGCGCAGGTGCCGACAGTGGAGGCAGCGCGGCCAGCCGCTCCGCCGGTGTCAGCTTCGGGTAGCCGACGAACAGCATGACCATCCCGCTGACGAACCAGATCGCCATCAGCAGGCACATGGCGATGCCGGTCCAGCGATGTACCAGGTACAGGCAGCGCTTCAGGCGACTCGTGTCCATGCTGCGTGCCCGTCAGAAGCGGTGGTTAACGACCAGGTCGATTTTGCGGTCCGGCCCGACGAACCACTGTTCCGGCATGTAGTAGGTGGTGGTGAAATAACGCTTGTCGAACACATTGGCCGCGCGCAGCATCACGCTGGTGCGCGGTGCCGCCTGCCAGCGCAGCGACAGGTCGGTGACGGTGTAGGCCGGCATGGTCAGCGTGTTGGCGTTGTCGGCATGGCGTTCGCCGACGTGGCGCAAGCCGGCGCTGGCCGTCCAGGCCGGGTCGACATCCCAGTTCAGCCAGATGTTCGCCGTGCGTTCCGGCACGTCCGGCGGCGTGTTGCCGGCGCGCGAGACGGCCTGGCCACCGGTCGATTCCGTAAAGTCCTCGAAGCGCGCGCGCAGCAGCGCGGCATTGGCTTCGATGCGCCAGCCAGGCGCCAGCGGCGCCATCAGCGTGCCTTCGATGCCGCGCGACGAGCGCTCGCCCACCTGCAGGCTGAGCGCGGGGTTGGCCGGGTCGCGCGTGAGCAGGTTGTTCTTGGTGATGTCGTACACCGCCAGGGTCCACTCCGCCCCGTTTGCAAAGGCCTGCTTCACGCCGACTTCCAGCTGGCGCCCGCTGGCATTGTCGAATTTGCTGTTGGCGGTGGACAGGAAGAGCAGGGCGCCGATCGGATCGGCCGCCTTCGCATACTGGCCATACAGGGCCAGCGACGGCGTGGCCTGGTACACCGTACCGATGCGCCAGCCGACGTTCGTGAACGTGCGGTCATAGGCCGGCTTGCCGGCCACCAGGTCATCGCGGCCGAGTTCTGCGTGGTCGTAGCGCAGGCCCGCCAGCACCGACCATTCCGGTGTCAATTGCAGGTGGTCCTCGGCGAACAGCGCAGTCTGGCGGGCATCCGTGTGATACCGCGGGATGGTGGGCACGGGGCTGCTGAAATTGCCGGCCACCGGCGCAAGCAGGTCGACCGACGGCGCGCTGCCGGCATAGGTGTTGTTGGCATGCGTGAAGCTGGCATCGTTGATGTCGAAGCCCGCCGAAACCTGGTTCGCCAGGCCGAACAGCGTGCCCTTGACCGCCATGTTCGTGGTGTTGCCGGTCTGCGACTGGTCATGGTAGATCTCGGTGGCGTCGGCGCGGTCGAGCAGGCCTGTCGCCGCATTGTAGTAATAGCCTTCCACATTGCGCCAGTGCCGGTCGCTGCCGATGTGATAGAAGCGGCTGCGCACGGTGGTGCGGTCGTTGGGCTGCCAGTTCACCAGCACATCGGTCCAGCGGTCGTCGAACTGCATCACGCTGTCGGCCACGTTGTAGTTCTTCCCGGCGAGCGCGGCCACCGGCTTGCCGTCGACCAGCGGCGTGCCGAAGTAGCGCATCGGTTCCTGCCGGCCGCGCGCGGTGCTGAGGCGAACGTTCAGGCCGGGGGACACATCGAGCTGGATGGCGGCGGAGATGGCGCGGTTGCTGTACTCGCCCATGTCCACCCAGCCATCGGCCCGCTCGCTGCTGGCGTCGAGGCGGTACGACCAGCGTTCGTCGATCGCGCCGCCGCTGCCGAAGGCCGCGCGGCGGCTGTGCTCATTGCCGATACCGAGCTGCAGTTCGTGTTCCGGCGCGTTGCGGGTGGGCTGCTTTGGCACCACGTTGATGACGCCGCCGATGGCGCCGTCGCCATGGATCACCGAAGCGGGGCCGCGCAGTACCTCGATGCGCTCGACCGACCAGGTGTCGAACGGGAAGGTCAGTCCCGCGCCGCCGTACTGGCGCATGCCGTCGTACAGGCGCATCACGGACGTGGTGTCGGTGAAGCCGCGCGCCGCGACCGAGGAATTGCCGTTGCCGGGGTGCGGCATGGCGCTGAGGCCCGGGGCACGGGTAATGGCGTCGAGCAGGTTGATGTCGCCACGCTCTTCGAGCTGCCGGCGGGTGATGACGTCGACGCTGGCCGGCGTGTCGAAACGGCTCAGGCCGAGATTCGAGCCGGCGGCGGTGGTGGTGTTCA
>DASVVD010000239.1:0-2137 GCA_036386715.1 Pseudoduganella sp. | reverse complement strand
GGCGTGGGCCAGGCGCAGTTCTTCGTCAACTCGGTGGACACCAAGACGCAGGGCCTGGACCTGACCGCATCGCACCGCGGCACGCTGCTGGGCAACCGCCTGACCACGTTCCTGGCCGCGAACTTCTCGAAGACGACGGTGGAAGACATCCACGCGCCGGCCTCGCTGGCCGGGTACGAGGACGTGCTGCTGTCCGAGCGCGAGCGCCTGTTCATCGAACAGGGCGGCCCGCGCCGCAAGGCCACGCTGGGCTTCGACTATGCCACCGGCCCGCTGGAAACGAACTTCAAGATCATCCACTTCGGCCCGCAGACCCTCGGCACGTTCAGCGGCACCGCCGCCGGCGTACCGAACCTGCACTACGAAGCGAAGACGTCCGCCGACCTGGCCTTCACCTACAACGTGACCCGGAACATCAAGTTCACCGCCGGCGCCAACAACATCTTCGGTGCCAAGCCGACCGAGCAGAACGCCGACGAGACCGACAACGCCTTCAAGTATGACAGCGTGCAGTTCGGACTGAACGGCACGTCGTATGTCGCGCGCCTGCACGTGAAATTCTGATCCAGGCACACCACCTCAAAACCCGGGACAGACCCTGGTTTTCAGGAAATTTCCTGGAAACCAGGGTCTGTCCCGGGTTTTTTGGTTTTTCTTTTGTCATCTGTGCGTCACATCGTGCCGCTAGAGTCGTTTTTTGCTTTTTTGCCCTGGAGAGTAGATGAAAACAAATATCACGATGCTGGCGGCGCTGGTGGCGGCGGGGCTGGCCGGTTGCGGTGGCGACGGGCACAACCAGGCGAGGGCGACGGCGCCGCAAACCTCGGCCAGCGGCATTCCGGAAGGCACCACGGTCACGTTCGCGCTGCTGGAAACGACCGACCTGCATTCGAACGTGCTCGGCTATAACTACTATGCGCTCGCGGACGATACCAGCCTGGGCATGGACCGCACCGCCACGCTGGTCGCCGCCGCGCGGGCGGAAAACCCGAACAACGTGCTGCTCGACGATGGCGACGTGATCCAGGGCACCCTGCTGGCCGACCTGCAGGCCGTGACGAAGCCGATCCCCTGCACCGCCACGCTGGCCGTCCACAAGGCGATGAACGCGCTCCAGTACGACGGCGGCGGCTTCGGCAACCACGAATTCAACTATGGCCTGCCGTTCCTGTCGCAGGTCACCAATACCGACCTGAACATTCCCGGCGTGACGAAACCGGTGGGCACCTGCGGCGCGCCGGCGTTCCCGCTGGTGCTGACCAACGTGACCGGCGTGGCCAGCGGCAAGCCGCTGTTCCAGCCGTATGCAGTCTTGCCGCGCGCATTCGCGGCGAAGGCACCGGACGGCAGCAACCTCAACGTCGTCATCAACATCGGCATCATGAGCTTCGTGCCGCCGCAGATCCTGGAATGGGACCAGAAGAACCTGGCCGGCAAGGTGGCCGTTTCCGGCTCGAAGGAGGCGGCGGCGCAATATATCCCCGAACTGCGCAGCAAGGGCGCGAACGTGGTGGTAGCGCTGTCGCACGGCGGCCTCGATGTGGCCGCCTACAGCCCGAAGATGGAAAACCAGAGCTACCACCTGGCCGGCACCGGCATCGACGCGCTGATGATCGGCCATTCGCACCTGATCTTCCCGAAAGGTAAGGAAACCGGCGCCGCTGCGCTCGACCCGTCGCTGGCCGCCCTGCCCGCCAGCGCCAATGTCGATGCGATCAACGGTTTCGTCAACGGCGTGCCGGCCGTGATGGCGCAGAGCTGGGGCCGCCGCCTCGGCATCATTAAAATGACGATGGTGTACCAGGGCGGCAAATGGGTCACGCAGCCGGCCAAAACCACGGTCGAATCGCGCGGCTTCAAGTACACCGACGGCGTGACGACCGTGAAGGCCGATCCGGCGATTGCCGCGCTGGTCGCCGGCGAGCACGCGGCCACGATCGCCTATGCCAGGGAACCGCTGGGTGTGACGACCGACTTCGAGATGTCGTCGTACTTCTCGCTGGTGGGCGACGTGACGGCGATCCAGCTGGTGAACCAGGCGCAGATCGACTACGTGAAGGCCTTCATCGCCGCCAGCACCGACGCCACGCTGGCCAGCTATAAAAACATTCCGGTGATCTCGTGCAGCGCGCCGATC
>DASVVD010000238.1:0-9781 GCA_036386715.1 Pseudoduganella sp. | reverse complement strand
CGCCGCGATCGCCATGCCGGCGCTCACGCCGATCACGCACAGCACGAAGCCTTCCAGCACGAAGGCGCGGCGCACGTGCCAGGCGCTGATGCCGAGCGCGCGCATCACGCCGATCTCGCGCGAGCGTTCCAGCACGCTGGTGAGGATGATCGTGGTCAGGCCCAGCAGGCTCACCACCAGGATGAACAGGCCGAAGATGCGGAACAGGTTCTCGTACAGGCCCAGCACCTGCGTGTAGTAGGGGGCCAGCTGGAGCCAGTTGCGCAGCTCCAGGCCGGGCAGCGCGGCGGCCAGGCGGCGCTGGACCGCATCCACGTCGGCGTCGTCGTCCAGCAGCAGCGACACGTGCGATACGCGGTCCGTCGCCAGCAGCGACTGCACCAGCGGCAGCCTGGCGCGCAGCAGGTGCAGGTCGCGCTCGGGCGAGCCGGTGCTTTCGAGTCCGACCACCTGCACGTCCGCCGCATTGATCGCGCCGCTGACGGTGGACGTGAGCAGGGTGACCGTCTGGCCCGGTTGCACGCCCAGCCGGTGCGCCAGCTCGGTGCCCAGCACCACGCCATCCTCCGGCGCGGCGCTGTTCAGCTGGCTGCCGGCCACGATGTCGTGGCTGGCGCTGAAGGCCGCGTTTTCCAGCACCGGGTCCACGCCGCTGCCCGAGAAGGACAGCGTGCGCGGGCCGTTCGACACCAGGCCCTGGAACGCCAGGCTGGGCACCAGGCGGCGCACCGCCGGCTCCCGGTCCGCGGCGGCTTGCAGGGCCGAGTACCGCGCCGGTGGCATGCCGTGCTGCAGCGGTCGTTCCTCGTAGGCGTCGAAGCCGCCCGGCGCCGCGGCGCGCAGGTGGCCAAGGCCGTCGTGGATGGTCTGGTGGCGCAGGCCGACACGGATGGCGTTGACATAGTCGGCGAACAGCATCAACGCCACGGCGGCGGCGGCGATGGCGGCCAGCGCGAGCAGCGAGCGGCGGCGGTTCGCCGCGATATTGCGGCAGGCCAGGGCGAGCCACATCATGACAGCGCTCCGTTCTCGAGGCGGATCACGCGGTCCACGCGGTCCAGGCAGCGCTGGTCGTGGGTCGATACCAGCGCCGCCATGCCGCTTTCGCGGGCCAGTGCGGCGAGCTGGTCCATCAGGCCGTCCGCATTGGCGCGGTCCAGCGCGGCGGTAGGCTCGTCGGCCAGCACCACGCTCGGCGTGGCCGCCAGCGCGCGGGCCACGGCCACGCGCTGCTGTTGGCCGCCCGACAGCATGGCAGGGCGGTGGCTGGCGTGCCCGGCCAGCCCCATGCGGCGCAGCGCCTCGGCCGCGCGCGCCTGGCGCTGCGCCTTCGGCAGTCCCGTGTTAAGCAGCGACAGCTCCACGTTCTCCAGCGCGTTCAGGCCGGGTACGAGATGAAACTGCTGGAAGATGAAACCCACGGTGCGGGTGCGCAGCGCATCCATTTCCGCGGGCTTGGCGCGCGTGACGTCGAAGCCGTTGACGACGACGCTGCCGGCATCGGCCTGGTCATAGCCGGCGATGATGTTCAGCAGCGTGCTCTTGCCGCTGCCGGAAGGCCCGGTCAGCGCCACCAGCTCGCCGGGCTTGATGGTGAAGGACACCTTGTCGAGCGCGGTGAACGATTCGGCGCCGCGTCGGTAGCGCTTCGAGAGGTCCTGGACATGAAGGGCGTGCATGGCGGCCTCAATATTGCAGGCTGATGGCCGCCACGGCGGTCGTCGCGCCGACCGTCACGGCGGTTTTCGCGAATGCGGGCGGACCGGACCTGGCCGTGGCGCCATTCGAGAAGCCGAAGCCCTCGGTGGGAATGCCCATCGCGTTGCGGTCCAGCTTACGGTTGCCGTTCTCGTCGTGGTAGGCCATCACGGCCCAGGCGCCGGCGGGCAGGTCCGGCACGTCGACCGTCACGCTGCCCGCTTTTGCCGGCACCAGCGCGCCCCGCGCGCATTTCTTCAGGAACGAGGCCTGGTCGCAGACAGCAATGCGCAGCGTGCCCTTGTCGCTGGCGACGCCGTCGACCTTCACCTGCAGCGTGGCCGCCGGGACGGCGGAGGACACCAGCAGCGCTGCCAGCAGCGCGGTCAGGGAAAGTGGTTTCATCTTGTGCTCCTCATGGATGGAAAATGCATTTGCCCGGAAAGGGATGGCGCCATCTTAGGGAGCGGGGATCGTGCGCGTAACTAGTAGTCCTGATAGGTTGGCGGGTATGCCATGCCGGCCATACCGCTCAGGGGAGTGAGTTTTTCCGCCCACCCGGGCGCAAGCCGCCGGGATTGCTTTATCGTCGGTTGACCCGGCCCGGCCGCACGAAAGGCGACGGGGCCATTTTTCGCGCAGGCCGGCAGGTCGGCTGCGCGTCGACAACCAAGATCCGTGATGACCCACAAGTTCCTTCCGGCGGCGGCGCTCGTTGCCGCCACCATTGCCGCCACCTTCGCCGCCAGCGCGGCATCGGCCGAGGTGTACGCCGGCGCCGACCAGGCCTACACCCGGTCGCTGAACGGCAACTGGTCGTTCCGCTACGTGCCCGGTCACGTGACCGACGCCGACACCGGCTTTTTCCTGCCGCAGCCCGATACGCGTGCGTGGCAGACCATCGCCGTGCCGTCGAACTGGGAACTGCAGGGCTTTGCCGAACCGTCGTATGGCGACGAACTGAAGGACGGCATGGGCCTATACCGCCGCACCTTCCGCGTGCCGGCCGGCTGGCAGGACCGGCGCGTGTTCCTGCGCTTCGAAGGCGTGGCGTTCGGTTACCAGGTATGGGTGAACGGCCAGAAGGCCGGCGAGTCGTCCGCCAGCGCGTTCAACCGCCACACCTTCGATGTCACCGGCCTGCTACGCCAGGATGCCGACAACACGGTGGCGGTGCGCGTCACCACCAGGCCGCATGGCGTCGAGTTCGACCTGAACGACGACTGGTCGCTGTCCGGCATCTACCGCGACGTGACGCTGTTCTCGGTGCCGGCCACGCACGTGCAGGATGTGACCACGACCACCACGCTGGCGGACGGCGCGGCGGAACTGCTGGTCGATGTGGCGCTGAGCCGCGCCGATGGCGAGGTGCGTGCGCGGCTGCTGGCCCCCGATGGCAGCACGGCCGCCGAGCTGGTGCTGCCGGGTACGGGCGAGCTGCACCGCGCCGGCAGGCTGCGCGTGGCGCAGCCGAAGCTGTGGACGGCCGAGACGCCGTGGCTGTACCGGCTGCAATTGACCGTGTCCGCCGGCGGCAAGCCGGTGCAGGCGGTGGAAGAGCGCGTGGGTTTGCGCGAAATTACCATTGCCGGCGATACGCTGCTGCTGAACGGCCGCCCCGTCAAGCTGCGCGGCGTGAACCACCACGACCTCGATCCGGTGGAAGGGCGTGCCATCGGCGAGGCGCGCATGCGCGCCGACCTGGAACTGATGAAGAAAGCCAACGTGAATTTCGTGCGCACCTCGCACTATCCGCCGAACGTGCGGCTGCTCGAGCTGTGCGACGAGATGGGCTTGTATGTGATGGACGAGGTGTCGATCGGCCATGGCGAGAAGAACCTGGACAAGCCGGAATACCGAGCCAATATCCTGGCGCGCGTGGAACCGACGATCGTGCGCGACAAGAACCGCCCCTCGGTGCTGGTCTGGAGCATCGGCAACGAGAACCCGATTACCGAAGTGGAGCTCGAAGCCGGCAGGCTGGCGAAAAAGCTCGATCCCTCGCGGCCGATCACCTATCCGAAGATCGGCAGTTATTTCGCCGCCAACCATGACAGGATCCCGGCCTGGGTGGACATCCACGCGCCGCACTATCCGGTCAATGCCAAGGTGGCCGAGTACGCACGCACCCTGGCCCGGCCGACCATCTTCACCGAATACGCGCACGCCCTCGGCCTGGCCACCGACCGGCTGCAGGCGCAATGGGAACTGATCCAGCAGCACCCGGTGTTTGCCGGCGGCGCGGTATGGCACTTCATGGACCAGGGCATCCTGCGCACCAGCGACGCGGCGGTGGACCCGTCGAAACCCACGCAGCAGGCCTGGCTCGACCGGCACCGCTTCTACGACACCCACGGCCTGGACGGCACCGACGGCGTGACCTACGCCGACCGCACGCCGCAGACGGATTACTGGCAGATGCGCAAGGTGTATGCCCCGGTGCGTTTCGCCGAGCGCAGCGCCGCCGTGAAGGTGGGGCGGCAGCAGATCGCGCTGACGGTGGAAAACCGCTACGATTTCCGGTCGCTGGGCGGCATGCGGCTGCTGTGGTCCCTGCGGCGCAATGGCCGCGAGGTGCAGCAGGGCAGCCTGCCGTTGACCGCGGCTTCCCACGGCAGCGAGACGGTGCGGGTTCCGGTGGACGTTCCCGCCAACGCGGGCGGCGACGTGCTGGCACTGGAGGTGCGCGCCGTCGACGAAAACGGCCTGCAGGTCAATGAGCGCGCCGTGCTGCTGGAGGAGGCCGATGGCGCGCGCGCCGGCTGGACCGGCGCGTTGCCGGCGCAGGGCAGGCCGGTAGCGAGCGAGAACGCCACGGAGATCAGGGTGGCGCTGCCGCAGTGGACGCTGGCGGTGCAGCGTGCATCCGGCCAGGTGACGATCCGCGACCGCGCCGGCAGGCTGCTGGTCGACGGCATCTACCCGCACAGCGGGCACAAGCCGCTGATGGCCGAAGCGCTGCGCGCGAAACAGTCCGGCCTGTGGCTGTCGTCGACGCTGCCCCGCCTGCAGGATGCGGTGGTGAAGCTGGAGCGGCAGGATGGCAACATCGTGGTGGCGGTGTCCGGCCGCTATCCCTTGCCGGCCGAGGCGAAGCAGAAGCCCGATGCGCCGGCGGCCGGTACGCCGCAGCGCGTCGATGACCTGCTGCCGGGGGCGTCACCGGCTCCCGCTGCTGTTCCTGCGGACCGCTCCGCCGGGGAGCCGGAAGGCCTGCAGGGCGGCTACCGGCTGGCGATCGGTTCCAATGGCGCCATCGCCGTCAGCTATGCGTTCGTTCCCGTGCATGCTTCCGGCCTGCTGTCCGAGGCCGGCCTGACGGTGGCCGCGCCGGCCGGTGCCGGCGAGTTCCGCTGGATCGGGCAGGGGCCTTACGCGGGCTATCCGGGCAAGGATGTGCTGAACGAATTCGGCCTGTTCCACCTGAACCGCGCCGACCTGCGCTTCCAGGGCAACCGGCGTGGCACCGAGCTGGCGCTGCTGACCGGCGCCGAGGGTGCCGGTTTTGCACTGGTCATGGCGCCTGGCGACGTGGCCGTGGAACGCGATGGCGACCGGACGCTGGTCAGCCATAACGCACTCATCGGCAGCCTGGGCAACAAGGGCACCACGCCCGAGGTCACCCACCTTGCCGAGACCACGGCGCGGATTGCCGGGGCCTTCACGCTGGTGCCGGTCGGCAGCCGGTGGCCGGCGGCGCTGGTGCGGTGGTTCGGCAAGCCGGCCGCCGCGAAGGATGTCCAGCGGCCGTTTTTCCACAGTTACGACCAATAACCCACGCCTTGCCCGAACCACCGTAACCACCGCAACCGCCGGGACCGCCGGGACCGCCTTCGCGGTCGCGTACTGTGCGCAGGGTATTGCTCTTCCGCGGAAAGTGCGCGACTATTCAATGAAAACGTTTTCACCATAACGATTGGCGAAAGGATAACCATTGAGACACGTCGCACCGAAGTTGATTCCCCTGCGCAGGCTTGCCGCTGCGCTGATACCGCTGATGCCGCTGACTTGCCTGGCCATGCCGGGCACCGCCCCGGCGGCAGTGCCCGATGCGCCGCCTGCGGTCATCAAAGTCAACCAGCTCGGCTTCCTGCCCGGGGCCATGAAAGTCGCCGTGGTGCCGGACGTGAAGGCGGACACTTTTTCGATTGTCACAGCCGGCAGCGACGCAGTGGTCCAGACCGGCAAGCTGGGTCCGGCGGCCTTCTCGCCGGATGCCGGCGAGAAGGTTCGGCTGGCCAGCTTCCCCCAGCTGACGAAGCCGGGGCGTTACCAGGTGCGCGTGGCGGGGCTGCCCGATTCGCCGCCGTTCGAGGTTGGCGCGAGCGTGTTCGGTGAACTCAATGCGGCGTCGATCAAGGCGTTTTATTTCAACCGCGCCGGCGTGGCGCTGGACCAACGGCATGCCGGCATCTACGCCAGGGCGGCGGGGCACCCGGATACGCAGGTGCTGGTCCACGAATCGGCCGCCTCGCCGGCCCGGCCGGCCGGCACCGTCATCGCCAGCCCCAAGGGCTGGTACGACGCCGGCGACTACAACAAGTACATCGTCAATTCCGGCATCTCCACTTACACGCTGCTGGCGGCATACGAGGATTTCCCCGGGTTGTTCAAGCAGCAGGAGCTGGCCATTCCCGAGAGCGGAAACGGCTTGCCGGACCTGCTCGACGAAGCCCTGTGGAACCTGGAGTGGATGCTCACCATGCAGGATCCCGCCGATGGCGGCGTGTACCACAAGCTCACCAACAAGGTTTTCGACGGCATGGTGATGCCCGACCAGGCCACGCAGCCACGCTACGTGGTGCAGAAAACCACCGCCGCCGCGCTCGATTTTGCCGCGGTGATGGCCACCGCCAGCCGCGTGTTCGCACCGTTCGACACGCAATTGCCCGGCATGTCGGCACGCATGCTGGCGGCATCGAAGGCGGCGTGGCAATGGGCGCAGGCGCATCCGCGTGAACTCTACCGGCAGCCGGCCGACATCAAGACCGGCGAATACGGCGACAAGGATGTCCGCGACGAGTTCGGCTGGGCCGCGGCCGAGCTGTTCATCGCCACCGGCGACGCGGCTTACTACAAGGCGATCAACGCGCCGGCGTTGCAGGCCGGCGTGCCGTCCTGGGCCGACGTGGGCGGCCTGGCCTGGATGTCGCTGGCGCGCCACCGCAAGCAGCTGGGCGCCGCCGCGGACCAGGCCCTGATCGCGAACCGGATCGACACGCTGTCGGCCAGCCTGGCCAAAGCCTGGAAGACATCGGCCTACGGCACCACGATGCAAACGGCCGACTATGTCTGGGGCAGCAGCGCCGTGGCGCTGAACCAGGCGATGGTGCTGGCGCATGGCTACCGCCTGACCGGTAAGCGCGAGTACCTCGATGCGGCCCAGTCGGGCCTGGACTACGTGCTGGGGCAGAACGCCGTCGGCATGTCGTTCGTCACCGGCTACGGCCTGAAGTCGCCGATGCATCCGCACCACCGGCCGTCGGTAGCCGACGGCATCGAGGCTCCGGTGCCCGGCTGGCTGGTCGGTGGCCCGCAGCCGGGCCAGCAGGACAAGAAGGGTTGCCCGGTGCCTTACCCGTCATCGCTGCCGGCCAGGTCGTACCTGGACCACGCATGTTCCTATGCCAGTGGCGAAGTTGCCATCAACTGGAATGCGCCGCTGGTGTATGTGTCGGCCGCGGTGCAGGCGCTGACGCCGGCCGCGGCGCAGTAAGCGCCGGCTGCTCCGGCCTGGCGTTCAATCCGCCAGGCCGAGATCGGTCGTCACCTGCTGGCGCAGCAGGTATTTCTGGATCTTTCCCGTTACCGTCATCGGAAAGCCGGGCACGAAGCGCACATAGCGCGGAACCTTGTAGTGGGCGATCTGCCCTTTGCAGAAATCGCGGATCTCGTCTTCATCCGCCGCCTGGCCGGGGCGCAGCACGATGCAGGCGCACAGTTCCTCGCCGTACTTCGGGTCCGGCACGCCCACGCATTGCACGTCGAGCACCTTGGGGTGCCGGTACAGGAACTCCTCGATCTCGCGCGGATAGATGTTTTCGCCGCCCCGTATCACCATGTCCTTGGCGCGGCCGACGATGGTCGCGAAACCCTGCTCGTCGAGCACGGCAAGGTCGCCCGTGTGCATCCAGCGCGCCGCATCGATGGTCTCGCGGGTTTTTTCCTCGTCGTCCCAGTAGCCGAGCATGACCGAATAGCCGCGCGTGAGCAGCTCGCCCTTCACGCCGCGCGGCACGATCCGGCCGGCGGCATCGACGATCTTCACTTCCAGGTGCGGGTGCACGCGGCCGATCGTGGCCACGCGCAGCGCCACCGGATCGTCCACCGAGCTCTGGAAGCTCACCGGCGAGGTTTCGGTCATGCCGTAGGCAATGGTGATTTCGCCCAGGTGCATCCGCTCGATGACCCGGCCCATGACTTCGGCGGGGCAGGGCGAGCCGGCCATGATGCCGGTGCGCAGTGTCGACAGATCGAAATTGCCGAACTCGGGATGGTCGAGCAGGCTGATGAACATGGTCGGCACGCCATGCAGGCCGGTGCAGCGTTCGGCCTGCACGGTTTCCAGCACGGCCTTCGGCTCGAAGCTCTCACCCGGGAACACCATGGTCGCACCGTGCGTCACGCAGGCCAGGTTGCCGAGCACCATGCCGAAGCAGTGATACAGCGGCACCGGGATGCAGAGGCGGTCGCCGCTGGTGAGGCGCATGGCTTCACCGACGAAGAAACCGTTGTTCAGGATATTGTGGTGCGTGAGCGTGGCGCCCTTGGGCGAGCCGGTGGTGCCGGACGTGAACTGGATGTTCACCGGATCGTCGAACTGCAGGGCCGCCCCGATGTCCGCCAGCGCCGCGAGGCCCGCCGCACCGGCCGGCACGAGCAGGTCATCGAAATTGTGCATGCCGGGCGTTTGGCCGGTGCCGAGCCTGACCACGTGCCGCAGGTGCGGCAGCCTGGCCGAACGCAGCTTGCCGGGCGTGCTGTGCGCGAGTTCGGGCACCACGTCCGCGACGATCGCCAGGTAGTCGCTCGACTTGAACGCCGGTGCCAGGATCAGCGCCGCGCACTGCACCTTGTCGAGCACATATTCGAGTTCGGTGCGGCGATAGGCCGGGTTGATGTTCACCATGATCAGGCCGGCGCGCGCCGTGGCGAACTGCACCAGCACCCATTCCGCACAGTTCTGCGACCAGATGCCGACCCGGTCGCCCGGCCGCAAACCCAGCTCGAGCAGGCCGGCAGCCAGGCGGGTCACCCGCCCATCCAGTTCGCCGTAGGTCCAGCGTACCCCCTGGTGCGGTACCACGAGCGCCTCGCTGTCGCCGTGGCGCGCTGCGATGCCGGCGAGGAAAGCGCCGATGGTTTCACCGATGAGCGGAACGTCGTGCGCCCCGTGGTCATAGCTCAGGCTTTGATGCATGTTGTCTCCATGTCGTTGTTGTCTGTGCTGCTGCCGAAGCATTTTAGCCGGCGCGCCGTCGCGGGTGTTCAAAGTGGCCCCGGCTGGGGCATACTATGGAAACTCAAGTTTCGCGCGACTAACTTCGCGCCATGACGCCGGCGCAGCGCATTTGGTCATCCGGGTCATGGCGCCACTGCACACAGAAGCAAGTGAGAAGACGGTTCAAATTCGCCTGTACCTTGCTGGCCGCGCTGGGCGTAATGCTGGCGATGCCATGGTTCGCATGGTGGGAATCCGGGCGCCAGGCCCACGCGATCGAATCGGGCCGGGCGCTGGGCTACGCGCGGGAAGTGCTGCACCGGTCGGAGGACATGGTGGCGCAGTCGCTGGCCGGCGTCGGCCTGCTGTCCCGTTCGGTCTCGGAACCGTGCTCCGCGGATGCGCTGGCCGCCATGCGACGCATCGCGCTGATGTCGCCCTCCATCAAGGCCATCGGCCATGTCCGTGGCGGCGTGCTGGAGTGTTCGTCGATGAGCGGCACGCCGTTGCCGCTGGGAGCGCACACGCTGCGGGTGTCGGACGGCATGCTGGTGTATTCGGATGTGCCGGTCGATGGCAGGCACGCCAGTTCCATCATGGCGGTCGAGCGGGACGGGTTCGCAGCCCTGTTCGACAGCCAGC
>DASVVD010000237.1:0-3074 GCA_036386715.1 Pseudoduganella sp. | reverse complement strand
AAGCAGCGTTTCCGCTGCTTTTTTGTAGGACAGGTCCGAGGAGCAAGTAAGACTGCCGCGCCAGACCTGCCGTTCACTCCCGGCTCGCCGATCTTCAGTCGAAAACCGGCGATTCCACGCCCAGCACCTTGTGCAGTTTTGGCGACGTGGTGGTGTACTGCATGTGGATCTTCTTGTCCGGGAAGATGTAGGGCGCGGCGCCGAAGGCGGCCAGCGCGGCTTCGTGGAAGCCCGACAGGATCAGCTTCTTCTTGCCCGGATAAGTATTGATGTCGCCCACGGCGAAAATGCCCGGCACATTGGTCTCGAACTTCTCGGTGGACGTCACTTTCAGCTGCTTGCGCTCGATATCCAGGCCCCACTCGGCAATCGGGCCCAGCTTTGGCGACAGGCCGTAGAACACCAGCAGCATGTCGAGCGGCACGCGGCGGGTCACGCCGTCGGCGCCGGTCACGCGCAGTTCGGACAGCTTGCCTTCCTTCTGCTCGATGCCCGATACCTGGCCGACGATCAGCTGCATCTCGTAGTCTTCGCACAGCTGCTTCATTTTCGCCACGGACGCCGGCGCGGCGCGGAAATCCTCGCGGCGGTGCAGCAGCACCACGGACTCGGCCTTGCCGACGAAGTTCAGCGCCCAGTCCAGCGCGGAGTCGCCGCCGCCGCAGATGACCAGGTTCTTGCCTTCGAACTGCGACGGGTCCTTGACGCGGTAGAACACCTGCGAGCCGTCGAAGGCTTCCAGGCCATCCACTTTCATCGTGCGCGGCTGGAACGAACCGACGCCGGCGGCAATGAAGATGGTTTTCGTAATGAGCTTGGTGCCCAGGCTGGTTTCAACGTCGAAACGGCCGTCTTCACGCTTGTGCACCAGCGTGACTTCCTGGCCCAGGTGGAACGTGGCGCCGAACGGCTCGATCTGCTTGAGCAGGCCGTCCGTCAATTCCTGGCCGGTGCAGGAAGGGATCGCGGGAATATCGTAGATCGGCTTGTCCGGGTACAACTCCACGCACTGGCCGCCGACGGCAGCCAGCGAATCGATCACGTGGGCCTTGATTTCCAGCAGGCCCAGTTCGAAGACCTGGAACAGGCCGACGGGGCCGGCGCCGATGATGACGGCGTCCGTTTCATGGGAGCCACCTGGGGGGGTGCTGACGATATTCATGACGATTTTCTATCCTGTGAATTCAAATGCGGCACGCTTGCGCGCGCGGGGTGCGAAGGTCTGCAACCGACTGAAGCACAGCGTGCAGCAACCGAGCACCCGGCGCAAAGTGCCGGAGGGAGCTGCCGTTAGCGCACCAGCAATTGGAGCTTTTCCTTGACGTCCTTGAACTGCTCGGCATCCGGCAGGGCTGGCTTGGTCTTCGTGATCGAAGGCCAGTTGCGGGACAGGTCCGCGTTGAGCTTGATATAGTGCTGCTGGTCGGACGGCACATCTTCCTCTGCGAAAATGGCGTTGACCGGGCATTCGGCCACGCATACGGCGCAGTCGATGCATTCATCGGGGTCGATGGACAGGAAGTTCGGGCCTTCGCGGAAACAATCTACCGGGCAAACATCGACGCAGTCCGTATACCGGCAGGCGATGCAAGATTCGGTGACAACGTGGGTCATGGCAGTCCTATCGAAGCAATGTTGGTGTGAAGCGGACGAGAAAACCATCCCAACTTCAGCAAAGCACTGTATTTTAGGGCAATTTCCCCTTTCTCACAATTCAGGCTTAGACACAATACATATAAGCAAATGCGCCACGTGCCGCCGCCTGCATGCGGCGCCCGCGGTCCGATCTCGGTGCGCCGCAGGACCGTCGGAATGCCGGTCACGCAGCGGGTGGCCGCTCGGGCAAAGCGTGCCAGCGCTGGAGTCCCCCAGGCCGTCCCCGGCAAAGCTGATGCTGTGCCATCCCGTTGACGGACCAATCCTGCGGCCAGTCCGCTGCCACATCGGCAAGCCCCCGCTGGCGGGCTTCGGCGTGCAACCGGCTGGGTCATTGCCGCCTTACAATATTGAATTCCCCCACCGGAGCGCTGCATGACACCCAGCACCATCGAGACCGCCGGCGCCGTGCTGTTTGCCGTCGCCATCCTGCATACCTTCACGGCGAAGGTGTTCGAACGGGGTGCGCAGCGCTTTCCGGCCCATGCCGGGATCTGGCACCTGCTGGGCGAGGTCGAAGTCGTGTTCGGATTCTGGGCGCTGGTGCTGGTGGCGTGCATCGGCGCCACGGCCGGCAGCGGCGCTGCCGTGGCTTACCTGGACAGCCGCAACTTCACCGAGCCGATGTTCGTGTTCGTCATCATGGTGATCGCCGCCACGCGGCCGGTACTGCAGACAACCCAGGGCGCGGTGGCGCTGCTGGCGCGGGCACTGCCGCTGCCGGGCAGCGTGGCCACGTATTTCCTCGTGCTGGCGCTGGTGCCACTGCTGGGGTCGTTCATCACGGAGCCGGCGGCCATGACGCTGGCCGCGCTGATCCTGTCCGAACGCATCTTCGCCGGCGGCATTTCCGAGCGGCTGAAATACGCCACGCTGGGCGTCCTGTTCGTCAACGTATCGATCGGCGGCACGCTTACTCCCTATGCCGCGCCGCCGGTGCTGATGGTGGCGGCGAAGTGGGGCTGGGATGTGCCGTTCATGCTGGCGCACATCGGCTGGAAAGCGGCGCTGGCGGTACTGCTCAACGCGGCCGGCGTTACCGCGCTGTTCGCGCGCGAACTGGCGGCGCACCGTGCCGCGGCACCCGACAGCGCCCATATCGATACGGTACCGCCGGCGCTGGTGCTGGTCCACCTGGGCTTCCTCGCCGGCGTAGTGGTGTTCGCGCACCATCCGCCCGTGTTCATGGGGCTGTTCCTGTTCTTCCTCGGCGTGGCCCATGCCTATGCGCGCTTCCAGGACCGGCTGATCCTGCGCGAGGGCCTGCTGGTGGCGTTCTTCCTGGCCGGCCTGGTCGTGCTGGGCGGGCAGCAGCAGTGGTGGCTGCAGCCGGTATTGATGAGCATGAGCAGCGACGCCGTGTTCTATGGCGCGACGGCGCTGACGGCCATCACCGACAATGCTGCGCTCACTTACCT
>DASVVD010000236.1:0-3632 GCA_036386715.1 Pseudoduganella sp. | reverse complement strand
TATGCCGAATCCGAAAAGCAGGAGATCCGTTCGTACCAGCCGCTGTTCGTCGAGCTGCAGCGCCGGCGCTTCGTCGGTGCCGAGAACCGCCTCGACTGGGTGGAGGCGATCCGCCTGATCCAGGAGCGCCGGCGGCTGCTGCCGCTGACGTACGAGATCGACCCGCAGCAGCCCTACAAGCTCGAAGGGCGGCTGGCCACCGGCGACTACCAGCTGCGCGGCAGCCGCATGACGGTGCACATGAACCTGGTACATGAGATGGACCTGTTCCAGTTCCTCGTGGACCTGCGGCAGCACGGCGTATTCACGGTGCAGCAGTGCACGATGCGGCGTACCGCCATCGCGGCCGCGGCCGCCGTGGGCACCACGCCGGCAGGCAACCTGTCGTCGGACTGCACGCTGCACTGGCTGACGCTGACCCCCACGCCGCGCCGCGCCGCGACCGGAGGCCCCCGATGAGCGACACCTTGGGCAGCCCGGGCTGGCGCCACCTGCCGGCGGTGCTGCTGGCCACCGTATTGGCCCTGCCCGCGCCACCGGCCGCCTGCCAGTACAGCGAGCCCGCGCTGGGACGCCTGTTCACGGCGCCGGACGAGCGCATGCGGCTCGACCGGGACCGTGCCCGTGCGCCGGCCGCCGGGCCGCAGGCACAGGTCGCCGACGTTGCGCCGCACGCGATGACCGCGCCGGCGAGCACGCCACCGCCGCCCGCGCCGATGCGCCTGACCGGCGTGGTGCGCCGCAGCAGCGATGGCCACGCCACGATATGGATCGACGACGAGCCGCGCGAGACCACCCTCGGCCGCTACAGGGCGGGCAGCGCGATCCCTGTCGATACCCCGGCCGGCCGCGTGCTGGTCAAGCCCGGCCAGAGCGTTGACCCGGACGATGGTGCGATCCGCGACCCGCGCTGACCTGCGCCGCCAGCGCGGCGCCGCGCTGCTGATGCTGCTGGCGGTGGCCAGCGTGGGCTTTGCCGCGCTGCTGCTATCGGCGTTCGGCCGCAGCGACGTGGAGCGGTTGCGCGAGCGGCGCACGCTGCTGGTACTGGCACAGGCGGGCGATGCGCTGGTCGGCTTTGCCAGCACGCACGGACGCCTGCCGCGGCCGGCCATTTCCGCCACCGACGGACGCGAGCGGCCGGAGCCGTGTGCCGACGAAGCGGCGTGCAGCGGCTTCCTGCCCTGGGTGGAGCTGGGCGTGGAAGGTGCCGACAGCTGGGGCAAGCGGCTGCGCTACAGCGTGACGCCGCTGTACACGGCGGCGCCGATCCGGCGCCTGTCCGCCGTCGCCACCAAGCGCGTGCAGACCCGCGACGGCGCCGGCAACCTGCGCTACGAAACCGGCCAGGCCGAGTGCGTGCTGTATGCGCAATGCGTGCCGGCTGTCGTGTATTCGCATGGCCGCAACAACCTCGGCACCAGCGTGGCCGGTCTTTCCCAGGTCAATGCGGCGCGCGACAATCTCGACGAGATCGCCAACGATCTTGCCACCACCGGGTTCATCCGGCGCGCCGCATCGACCGACCCGGCCAGTCCCGGCGGCGCGTTCGACGACCTGCTGGTGGCCATTCCACTGAACACGCTGTACGAAAGGATGACGGCGGCGCGCACGCTGCCCTGAACCGATGAGAATCACCTGCCTGACCACCGCGCCGCATCGCCGGCACTGCCGCCGGCCAGCGCGTGCTCCCTCCGCGCAGCACCGGCAGGCGCATCGCCAGCACGGCTTCACGCTGGTCGAAATCGCCATCGTGCTGGTCGTCGTCGGCCTGCTGATCGGCGGCCTGATCACGCCGCTGTCCACCCAGCTCGAACAGCGCCGCACCGCCGACACGCAGCGGGCGATGGAAGATGCCCGCGATGCGCTGGTGGGCTTCGCGGTGCGCAACGGCTACCTGCCCTGCCCCGCCAGGTCCGCCGCCAACGGCCTGGAAGACCGTGCCGGCGAGCGCTGTACCAACGAACGCCGCAGCGGGTTCCTGCCATGGGCCACGCTCGGTATGAGCAAGCTCGACAGTTGGGGCCATATTTTCGTCTACAGCGTGACGCCGGACTTCGCCGACAGCGCCCTGCCGTTCCGGCTGTCGACCCCGCGCGACATCACGGTGGCCACGCGCGATGCCGCCGGCAACCTGGTGGCGGCCACCGCGCCGAACGACATTCCCGCCGTCATCCTGTCGGCCGGCAAAAACGGCTACGGCGGTTTTTCCGACCTCGGTGTGCGGGCGGTCGACGCCGGCACCGGCAATGCCGATGAAAAAGTCAACATGCTTCCCGGCGGCACCGCGTACATCGCGCGCGGCGCCAGCGACAACGCGGCATTGCCGGGCGGCGCGTACGACGACCTGGTGGTATGGCTGTCACCCAATATCCTGTTCAACCGCATGATCGCCGCGCAGCGGCTGCCATGAAGGCAGCGATCCGCGCGATCGCAGCGAGCACCCTGAAGGAGGCCCTGCGCAGCCGCCTGCTGTGGTTGCTGGCCGCGTTGGCGCTGGGCGCGGTGGCGCTGGCCGGTTTCCTGCAGGCCGCGCTGCCGGCCGAAGGCCGTGCCACGGGCGCGGCACTGCTGGCGGCCCTGCTGCGACTGGCCGGCGCCGGCGTGGTGGCGATCTTTACCGTCACGTCGATCGTGCGCGAAGCGGGCGACAAGCAGGTGGAACTGCTGATTGCGCTGCCGACCCCGCGCGCCGCCTGGCTGTTCGGCCGGCTCGCCGGGTGCGCCCTGCTGGCACTGCTGCCGGCCGGCATGGCCGGCATGCTGGTGGCCTGCGTGGCACCGCCCGCGCAGGCCGCACTGTGGAGCGTGTCGCTGCTGGGCGAGCTGTGGATCGTGGCGGCCTTCGCCGTGTTCTGCACGCTGACGCTACAGCATGCGCTGCCGTCGCTGTGCGCCACGTTCGGCTTTTACCTGCTGGCGCGCAGCCTGACGGCACTGCAGCTGGCCGGCCACGGCGCCGCGCAGGACGCCGGCCAGCGCGCCATCGCGGCGGGCACCGACCTGCTCGCGTTCGTGCTGCCGCGACTCGACACTTTCGCGCGCAGCGAATGGCTGCTCTACGCTACCGGTGGTCCGGCCGACCTCGGCTGCGTCGCCGGGCAGACCGCCGTGTACGTGACACTGCTGGCAGCGGCCGCGCTGTTCGACCTGTACCGCAAGGAGTTCTGATGGACCGGCGCGCGCCCGCCGGCATCGTTGCGCTGCTGCTCGGCGCGCTGGGCGCGCAGTGTGCGCTGCATGCACTGCTTGCCGCGCCGGCCGCGCCGGCACCGGCCCTGCCCGCGGCCCCGACCGCCATGGCGCTGCGGCTGGCCAGCCTTGGCGACGGGCCGGCGGCGGCGCGCCTCGTGATGCTCTACCTGCACGCGTTCGACGCCGGCATCCCGCTGCGCGCACTCGACTACGACCATGTCGCCGGCTGGCTCGAGGGTGCGCTGGCGCTCGATCCGCGCAGCCGCCAGCCGCTGGTGGCGGCCGCGCAGGTGTATGGCGCCGTGGCCCGTTCCAGTTCGCGCAGCCGGCTCTCCAGGAAACGGATTTCATTGGCGTCGGTGATCGTGCCGTCGCTCAGCAGTGCGCCGGCGACCGCGCGTGCGCTGTCGAGCTCACTCATGTCCTGCAGGACGAAC
>DASVVD010000235.1:0-3486 GCA_036386715.1 Pseudoduganella sp. | reverse complement strand
CCAGTTGCCTTCGTCGGTATAGAACTTGACGGCGAAGCCGCGCACGTCGCGCGCGGTATCGGTGGAGCCGCGCTCGCCGGCCACGGTGGAGAAGCGCACGAAGACCGGCGTCTTCTTGCCCGCCTCGGCGAACGGCGCGGCGCGCGTCACGTCGCACAGGTCCTTGTAGCTCTCGAAATAGCCATGGGCCGCCGAGCCGCGCGCGTGCACGATGCGCTCGGGAATGCGCTCATGGTCGAAATGGGTGATCTTTTCACGCAGGATGAAGTCTTCCATCAGCGTGGGGCCGCGCAGCCCCGCTTTCAGCGAATCCTGGTTGTTCGCCACCGGCACGCCCTGGTTGGTGGTCAGCATGCGGTCGTTCGAATCGGCGCGCACCCGGTCCAGCGGCGCGATGGTGTTGTTGACGCCGATCGGCGGCTGGCCGCTGCCCGTCTTGGGCGAGGCAATGTTCTCGGCGGCGGTGCTGGCGGTGGCGAGATCGCTGGCCGGCTTGGCCGTCTGGCCCTGCTGCGGCGTGCGCGCCGCGTCGCCGTACTCGCCCGGCTTGTTGGCGTTGTAAGGAACCTGTGCGGCCAGATCCATGCCGCTGGCCTGCTTCTCGAGCAGCACGTCGCCTTGGGGATTGCTGTTGCCGAGCGATTGCGGCGGTGCCGAGTTGGAGGGGCCGGATACGGTGGAGAGGATGGAGCCGGCGCCGTCGACGTCGGAGGACTGCTTGGTATTATTGGTTGTCATGGGTCCTTAAGGAAGATCAGGTACAGCAACTGGCGAAAATCAGGAAAATCAGGAAAATCAGGAAAATCGGGAAAGCCCAGGAAAAGCCCGGATGCAGGTGGCATGCACAAAGACGCCCGGCCGTGTATCCCTGGGATACACGGCCGGGCGCTGCCATCGATGCGCTGCTGATCTGTGATCAGTGCGCGCTATCGGTACGCGATCAGTGGCGGCGCGAGCCCAGCAGCTTCGACACGGCGTAGCCGGCGGCCAGCGCGACCAGCACCGAGGTACCCGGGCTGTTGCGCACATAGCTGCGGCCGGTTTCGGCCAGGCGGCCATAAGCCACGTTCAGGTCGGATGCCTTCTGGTTCACGCGCTCGGACAGCCTGGCGGCACCATCGCTCACCTTGTCCACGGTTTCGTGGGCCTTGCCCACCAGGCGGTCGGTGGCAGCCGGCACGCTTTCGGCCAGTTTCTCGACAGTGCTGTGCACCTTGTCTGCCGCGGCAGGCACCTTCTCGGCGATCCTGTCGACGGTGTTGTGCACCTTGTCGGCTGCGCCAGGAACCTTGTCGGCGATCTTGTCCACGGCGCCGTGGGCGCTCGTCGCGGCCTTGTCGGCAGTCGGCTGCACCTTGTCGGCGGCCTTGTCGATCGCATTGTGTGCGTCGTTACGGTTGTTGTTGCCGATCGGCGTCACGGTGCCGGTTGCGTTGATGGTCGATTTTTCATTGTCCATGATCGGTATCCTCTTGGTTGGTGTTTGTGGAACCAACAATAGGCCCTTCGCCGGCGCCTGACGGTGCGGTGCATAACAAAAGACTAATAGCCGGGCTGGCGGTGCGCCCGTGCCTGTTTGTCCTGCCCGCCGCCGCCACGCGCTTTATGGCATGCTGCCCGCATCAGGCATGGGAGGTGTGCGATGTTTCCGATCTCTTCAGTATCCGAGCCCTCCGGCATGGCCGCCCTGTTTGGTACGGGCGGCACGGGCGGCGTGAGTGCCACACCGGCGCGGCAGGACGTGCTGCCGAGTTCGGACGTGGATGTGTCGTCGCTCGGCCAGTTCATGGGCACGCTTGCGCTGTCGCAGAAACGGCTGGGCGAACTGGCCGCCGCCAGCGGTGGGCGCAATCCGGATGCCGACCTGGAACAGCTGGGCACCGCGGCCGGCGAACTGGTCGAGGCCTTCAATGTCGGCCGTGCCATCGATACGCTGGCGCCGCCTTCCGGTGAGCCGCTGCCCGCCAATGCGCTGGCCGGCCGCCTGATGCAGGGTTTCGGCGAACAACGTGACGCGCTGGCGCAGATCGGCATCGATCTTGCCCCATCGCTGCTCGGTGACGACGGCGACATGCTGGCCGTGGACAACGGCCGGCTGCAGGCGGCGTTCGAAGCCGATCGCCAGGGCACGCTGGACACGCTGTCGCGCGCCGCCGGCACGTTCGACCAGGCCGCCAGTGCGCTGGCGCAGCAGCAGGATGCCACTGGCCCGGACGGCAACACGCTGCAGGCGGGCAACATGCAGCAGGCACCTGCCACCACCAGCCTGCCGCCGAGCGAGATCAACGAGGCAGCATTCCGCAATGCGCTGCGCGATACCACTGTCCAGCCGAACCTGCAGAATGCGCCAGCCGACGATGCCGGAAATGCCGGGGACAGCGCCGCCGGCATTGCCCGCCAGCCCGAGGCGCCGCAGATCGCCGGCTCCGGCACGCCGGCCGCCATGCTCGACAACCAGGCGGCAGAGCTGACCGCGGCGCAGGCCGCGAACCCGCAGACCTTCACGGCGGCGCAGGCCGCCGCCGCGCAACAGGCCGTGCAGCAGTCGGTGCCACCGCCCCCCACGCGCGTGAGCGGCGCCGCCGGCGAAGCGCAGGCCAATCCGGTGCAGACCCCGCCGGCAGCGACGACCTCGCCCGACCAGGCCCGCGCCGACGCACTGGCCCGGCAGCTGGCAGCCGAACGTTTTGCCGCCGAGCGCGCGGCAGTGGCCGAAAATGCTGAAATCCGGCGCCAGCAGGCCGCCCTGCAGCAGCAGTTGGCGGCGGACCGCGAGGTGGAGGCACAGCGGGAGGCACAGCGGCAGGTCCAGCGCGACGAAGCAGCCCGTGTCGACCAGGACCGCGCAGTGCTGACGCAGCAGGAGCGCGCCGCCGCCGGCCGCCTGGCACTGGCCCGGCAGGTCGCCAACGAAACGCTGGACGAGCAGCAGGACGCGGTCACGCAGGACCAGCGCCTGCAGGAAGTGCGTGCCGCGGCATTGCGCCAGCTGACCACCACGCGCGAGGAAGACATGGCCGCCCAGCAACTGGCTGACCGGCTTGACGAGACACGCCAGGAAACGCTCACGCGAACCGACCAGCTGGCGCAGGACCGCCTGTTGGCGGCACGCCGCGAAGCGGCCCGGCAAACGCTGGACACGCAGGCAGATGCGCTGCTCGAACAGCGGCTCACACAGGCGCGCATGGCCGCGACCGGGCAGGCTGCGGCCCGGCAGGCCGAGGATGCCCGCCAGGCCGCGGCACTGACCGAGGCCGAAAACACGCGGCAGCGCGACGCTTTGCGGGTGCTGCAGGACCAGGGAGCGGAGCGTGCGCAAGCGCTGCTGGACCAGCAGCGCCTGGCGCTGCGCACCCAGCAGGCCGCCGCGGCCGCTGGCAGAGGCACTGCCGCTGGCGCCACGGCATTGACCGGCGCGGCCAACGAACAGGCCGTGGCCGGTGCCGTGGCCGACGCGCAGATCGCTGCCTCGACTGCCACATCGGT
>DASVVD010000234.1:0-2897 GCA_036386715.1 Pseudoduganella sp. | reverse complement strand
TCCGCAACCCAAGATCACTATCCTGCATGCCGTCCAACAGCTTCCCTGCCGCTTATTGATGGATCGCAATCATGCTGCAGGCAGGTGCCGGCACAGCCGGTCGAACAGCGTGCCGGCGCGCAGCCGCGCCAGCCACCACTGCAGCGCGGCACCGGTTTCGCCGGTGCGCCAGGCCAGGTGGAAGGTCTCGTCCGGTTTCGGTTCCTCGACCGCCTTTTCGACCAGCAGGCCGGCGGCGATCGCGGCCCGGGCGCAAGGCTCGGGCAGGAAGCCGAAGCCCAGGCCGGCGATCTGGTACTGCACCTTGGAAGCCATGTCGGGCACGGTCAGCGTATCCTGCCCCAGCAGCAGGCCGACGGTGCGCGGCGCCATCTGGCGTGCCGAGTCCGCCATGGCGACAGCGCGATGCTGCTGCAGATGTGTGCGGCCGAGCTTGCCTTCGACGGCCGCCAGCGGGTGCGCGGGGGCCACCGCGAAGACCCAGCCCAGCGTGCCGATCGGCTCCGAGACATAGCCGCCGCCGGCCGGTCCATCGCCGGGCGCGCCGATCACCAGGTCGACGCGGCGGTCCAGCAGTGCCTCCCAGGTGCCGGACAGTGCCTCGCGCACGATGCGCAGGCGGGTCTGCTGGGCGACTTCGTAGAAGGCATGGATGTCGTCGCCGAACGCAAGGCTGGAAAACATCGAATCGTGGCCGATCGCCAGTTCCGTTTCCCAGCCCGAGGCCACGCGGCGCACCCGGTGCTCCAGGTCCTGCGCCGCGCGCAGCAGGTAGCGGCCTTCTTTCAGCAACTCCCGGCCGGCTTTCGTCAACTCCACTTTCGGGCCGTTGCGCTCGAATACCTGTACCCCAAGATCATCCTCGAGCTTGCTCACGGTATAGGAAATGGTCGATGGCACCCGGTGCAGTTCCTTGCCGGCGGCGGAAAACGAGCCGCGCCGGTCGATCGCATCGACGATTTGCAGGGCTTCCAGGCTGAGTCTGAGCATGTTCGAATTTTTCGATAGCAGAGGGGTAAATTTTCCGTTTTTTTAATCGTTTGCGGAGGCCTATACTCTTTTCATCCGAGCTGAGAACACAAAGAAAACAGTGTTCGAAACGATCGCAAACAACATCGAAGGAGCATACCATGCAAGAAGTCCGTCGCAGTGAAGAACGCGGTGTCGCCAACCACGGCTGGCTCGATTCCCGTCATACCTTCTCGTTCGGTCACTACCATGACCCACGCCACATGGGCTTTGGCCCGCTGCTGGTGATCAACGAAGACAAGGTGATGCCGGGCCAGGGCTTCGGTACGCACGGCCACCGCGACATGGAAATCATCTCGTATGTGCTGGAAGGCGCGCTGGAACACAAGGACAGCATGGGCAACGGCAGCGTGCTGCGCTACGGTGACGTGCAGCGCATGACGGCCGGCAGCGGCGTGCGGCACAGCGAGTTCAATCATTCCGATACCGAGCGCGTGCATTTCCTGCAGATCTGGGTCCAGCCGTCGGAAGCCGGCATCGCCCCTGGCTACGAGGAAAAGCATTTTTCGCCGGAGAGCAAACAGGGCAAGCTGCGCCTGATCGCCTCCTCCGACGGCCACGACGGCTCGGTGGTGATCCACCAGGATGCCCGGATCTACGCCACGATCCTGAACGAGGCCGACAGCGTGACGCATACGCTGGACGTTGAGCGCACGGGCTACATCCACGTGATCCGCGGCACCGTGCACGTCAACGGCACCGCCCTGAAAGGCGGCGACGCGCTGAAGCTCACCCGCGAAACGCAGGTCACGCTGGACAAGGCCGAAGCCGCCGAGGTGCTGGTGTTCGACCTGCCGTACTGAAGATAGCGGCAATGGCCGGGTTCGTGTCCGATCCGGGGTCACACCCCGACAACGACACGCACTCGACCATAAATGCGGCCGAGCTCGTGTTCATGT
Source organism: Pseudoduganella sp. (assembly GCA_036386715.1). Lineage (GTDB taxonomy): Bacteria > Pseudomonadota > Gammaproteobacteria > Burkholderiales > Burkholderiaceae_D > Rugamonas. Next base: position 969 of record DASVVD010000234.1, on the reverse strand, counting down.
CGGGGTGTGACCCCAAGGTGGACACGGGCTCGGCCATAGCCTCTGCCAGCCGTAAGCACAATTTTTGTTATGATGAGGGGCTATACGTACCCGAATGAAAAGAGCTTAGCCATGCTGCCCGTCGCTGAAATGCCCGTCACCCCTGCCGATCTCGAATATGTCACCTCGTGCGCGCTGCCCACGCCATGGGCGGAGTTCACGCTGCACGCGTTCATCGAGCACTCGACCGGCAAGGAACACCTGGCAATGGTGCTGGGCGATATCGGCGACGGCGCGCCGGTGCTGGCCCGCGTGCACAGCGAATGCCTGACGGGCGACGTGCTGTTTTCCCAGCGCTGCGACTGCGGCGCCCAGCTCGAAGGCGCGCTGCAGCGCATCGCGGCCGAAGGGCGCGGCGTGCTGCTGTACCTGCGCCAGGAGGGCCGCGGCATTGGCCTGCTGAACAAGATGCGCGCCTACCGTTTGCAGGAAGCCGGTGCCGATACCGTGCAGGCCAACGAACAGCTCGGTTTCAAGCCCGACCAGCGCAGCTATGAACTGGTAGCGCCCATGCTGCACCAGTTCGGCGTGCAGAGCCTGCGGCTGATGACGAACAATCCACGCAAGATCGCCGCGATGGAAAAGCTCGGCATGCCGGTGGCCGAGCGCGTGCCGCTGCTGGTGAACCGCAATGTCTTCAACCAGCATTACCTGAACACCAAGGCACTGAAGCTGGGGCACATGATGACGCCGGTGGTCGCCAGCGCCACGGACGACGGCGAGCAGTGATGGCGCAGCGCTGCGCTTGCAGATGTAACGGCACGTAACCGCCGGCCCGCCGCGGCATGCTGGCGGTAATTCCTGAGGTACACTGTTCTTTATTAAAAGAAGTTCAGTGACGACATGTTACCTACCAGGCTTGCTGCAACCTTCCAGTTCGCGATCACCCTCACCTGCGGCAGTGCCGCATGGGCCGCGCCCGTTCCCCAG
>DASVVD010000233.1:0-8634 GCA_036386715.1 Pseudoduganella sp. | reverse complement strand
CACGCGTTAGGTTCGATGCCTGCTCATGCAGCGAAGCGGATGTCGCGGCGGCTTCTTCCACTAGCGCGGCGTTTTGCTGCATGGCCGAGTCCATGTCCGCCACGGCGTCGTTGATCTGGTTGATGCCATGCTGCTGGTCCTGGCCCGCCCCGGCAATTTCGCCGATGATTTCTGTGACACGGCGCACACTGTCGACGATCTCGCTCATCGTGCTGCCGGCCTGGTTGACAAGCTCGCTGCCTGCCTCGACCGACGCGACGGAATCGTCGATCAGCGACTTGACGTCCTTTGCCGCGGCAGCGGAGCGCTGGGCTAGGCTGCGCACTTCGGCGGCCACGACCGCGAAGCCCCGGCCCTGCTCGCCGGCCCTGGCCGCTTCCACGGCGGCATTCAATGCCAGAATATTCGTCTGGAAGGCGATACCGTCGATGACGCCAATGATGTCGACGATCTTGCGCGCGGAGCTGTTAATTGTCGCCATCGTTTCTACGACCTGTGACACGACCGAGCCGCCGTGCGTCGCCACGTCCGAGGCGGAACGTGCCAGCGTGTTCGCCTTGCTGGCATGCTCGCCGTTCTGGCGGACATTGGATGCCAGCTCTTCCAACGATGCCGCCGTTTCCTCGATCGAACCAGCCTGCTGCTCCGTCCGCGACGACAGGTCCAGGTTGCCCGCGGCAATCTGCGACGAGGCCGCCGTGATCGTATGCGTACCCTGGCGCACTTCGCTGACCACGTCGGCCAGACTGTGCTGCATGGCCATAAGCGCCGCCAGCAATTGCCCGATTTCGTCGTCGCCTTCCACATGGATCGGGTACGTCAGGTCGCCTTGCGCCACCGCATCGGCGGCACTGACGGCCTGACTCATGGAACGCGCCACGCCGCGGATCACCGCCACCACGATCAGGCTCAGCACGACGCCGATAGCGGCCAGCAGCAGCGCGGCGCGCCACAGGTCGGCAATGAAGGCGTCGTGCAGGTCGTCCAGGTACAGCCCCGTGATGAAGGTCCAGTCCCACGGTTTGTAGGTCAAAACATAGGCACCCTTGGCAAATACCTGTTTCTGGTCGGCGTTGCCCGGCTTCGGCCATACATATTCGATCCAGCCCTGGCCGCTGCCATGCGCGATGCGCGCGGCATCGCGGTACAGGTATGTACCCTTGAGGTCGTGGAAGTCGCTCATGTCCTTGCCGATCAATTCGGCTTTGATCGGGTGCATCAACATCGTCGGATGCGAGTCGACCACGGTGTAGTAGCCGTCCTTACCGTAACGCATAGCCTTCAGCCGCTGCAGCGCCTGCTTTTGCGCCTGCTCCAACGGCACCGCGCCGGACGCCGCCAGCGCGGCATATTCCTTCACGGTTGACATGCCGACGTCGGTAGCGAATTTCAGCGCAAGCTGGCGTTCCTCGAAACGCAGAGCTTTGCTCTCGTAGATGTGGAAAAGGGTCATGCCGGACAGGCACAGCCAGCTGAGAATCAGCGGCAGGTAGAGTTTGGCGCGAAAACTGAGTTTCATGATCGGTAGGCGGTCGTCGGTATGGGTTATATGTGAAGAATTTTAATTTCCACACAGAAACTGTAACACTCTTTCCTGCCAGAAACGCGGTTACTTGTCTTATGTTCACACGGGCTTCTTGGTGTGTTGCGCAAACACCAGTGCAGCGTAGCCCTGGACAAATCGCGCAACACGGCACGGGCCCGCACCCGGGCTGCGTGGCAAGGCTGCGGGCCCATGGTTGTCGATGTCGCGCGGGTACGAATGCTGTCGGTTTCGCAAGAAGGAGCTGCTTCTAGGCAAGTGGTGGCCTGGAAGGCGGCTGATTTATCAGCCAGTCGCGGAGCGCACATGCCTGGCTGCTCTTGGCCCGAACTCGGCCGGTTGCTTCTGGCCCGAAAGCAGAGGTTCAGCAAGGGCAGTGTACCTCAGCAGGACTGCGTATCAGGCACCCAGGCAGTCGCGGTATTAGATCGAATCGACGGATGCTGCGATGCTATCCTGTGCAGTCCCGTCACCTGATGAAGGAGGTAACATGACCAACTACAAGCCACAGCGACCTTTCGCCCTATCTGGTGGTCAATGGCGCGGCGGCCGTCATCGACTTCATGAAAACCGTGTTCGATGCCCAGGAGCTGTACCGCCATCCCGGCGAAAACGGATCCATCCTTCACGCTGAGGTGCGCATCGGCGATACCGTCGTCATGCTATCGGACCCGAACGCTGGTTGGGAGCCGAGGCCCACCCACGTGCATGTCTACGTGCCCGACGTGGACGCCACGTATCGCAAGGCGCTCGCTGCAGGGGCCAAACCGCTCCAGGTCCCGGTGCGAAAGGAAGACCCCGACAAACGCGGCGGCGTGCTCGATGCAGGTGGGACATCCTGGTGGATCAGTACGCGGCAGGCCTAGTCCCCGCGCTTGAACGAGTAGCGCGGTGGAAGGCCTGCGCGTCTCAGTGACTTATCCACTCGAGCTGCTCGGCTTACGCTGTTGACCCAAGCCGCAGAGACAAGGCTGTCAAAGCAGCTCCCTCGTCCCGACGGTCCGGTTTTGGCCGAAACCAGCCTGTCGCAGAAGGATAGCATGTTGTCAAAGCGAGAACTCACGGATCGTTACGACTGTCAGGAACCGACCTTTGCAGACGTTCGCAGCTACATCAAATTGGCTCGGAATTCTCATCCTTTTTCCAAGGATAGTAGTCAAGGCAAAGACCCAGATTCAGGTGTGAGAGTCTCCCCATGAGCGAAGGCCCAATATCGACGACAATATTTCCATCGCTGAATAGTCCGACGAAGAACTCTGCTTTTCCGCCTTCAGCACGAACCCGATTGAAGAACTGAGCATGCTGGGAAAAATGCTCGATTGGGTGCCTAGTGCTTCCTCTGTGCAGGGCAGGCCATGATGGTGCGTTCCGATCTGAACGTGCGCGACAAAAGCGCGCAAGCTCGAAGAGTTCCGACGACGTCGGGGGAAACGCTGGCCGGCCTCGCAGAAATACCAGGCGGCGTGTAGGCGATTGGCTAGCTGCGTGACTGGAAAGTCACGCAAAGTTAAACCATCGTTTTTCGCGGTGTTCGAGGCTGGAGATTGTCATGGGCAGGGAACTTGTGTCAAGGTCCACTTCTGGCTCCCAAAACGGTCACTTGCCGGTCCAACTGTAGTTCTTGCCTTCCGTATGAATGCTCGCCAGGCATTCGAATGCCACCTCAGCCACCGGCACGCTTCGGATCATGGCCGTGCTTTTTGAGCGCTTCCATGACCAGCTCGCAATGGTCGCCCTGGATCTCGATCACGCCGTCCTTGACGGTGCCGCCGGAGCCGCATGCCGTGCGCAACTGCTTGCCCAACGAGGCCAGGGCGACCGCATCGAGGGCGAGGCCCTTGACGAGCGTGACGGTCTTGCCGCCCCGGCCCTTGGACTGGCGCGATACGCGCACCACGCCGTCGCCGGTGACCACGGGCTTTGCTTTGCAACTGCACTCGGCAAGAGGTCGCCGGCATTCGGGGCACATGCGGCCCGCTTCGGTGGAATAGACAAGGCCGCTGCTTGAACCGCTGCTTGAACCGTTCTTCATGCTTTTACCCGTAAATCGCTGGATGGAAAGGCACGAGTTTAGCAGCCCGTATCGTCACGGGCACTGGCCCAGCCGGGCTGGTTATTCCCGGGGTGCCGTCCAGACCAGGTTCCACAGGTGGCCGTCGAGGTCCTCGAAACCCTGGTCATACATGAAACCATGGTCCTCGGGCGGGTGCGGCGTGCGGCCGCCTGCGGCGACGGCCCTGGCGATCAGGCTGTCCACTTCCTCCCGGCTCTCGCAACTCAGGCAGATGACGACTTCGTTGGCCTCTTTGGCGCGCACGACGGGCTTGTCGATCAGGGAAGCAAAAAAGGTTTCGGTCGCCAGCATGGCATGGATGGAACCCTCGACAATGACCATGAACGCCGCGCGCTCGTCACTGAATTGCGGCTTGAAACCGAAGCCGAGCGCGGAAAAGAAAGCCCTGGATTTGTCCAGGTCTCTGACCGGCAGGTTGAAGATGATCTCTTTTTTCATGACGTCCCCATGTTGAAAGGTGGAGTGAATGACGGTACTTCATCCTGACGACGAATGGTGACGCATGAAATCGACAAACATGCGGAAAAATTTTGTCGGTGTGGCCCGGCTGGAATGCTTCGCTACCGCTCTAATCCATCAGTCTTCAGCAAGGCAAAGAAATCTTCGTAATTCAGGCGCACATCCAGTGAACGAACCAGGTGCACCTGCCGCCCGGCGATCTCTTCGCCGTACCGGTAATCGTCGAGGATTTTCCTGACCGTACGGGTTTCATACGCATGCAATTCAGGCGCAAACACGGTCAGCGATACCATCGGACTGTCTCCGAGCGTGAGCGAGCCGCCGAGCTGCACGAACGGGGGCAATTGCTGGTACTGGCGGTATAGCCAGCGTCCTGCCGGCGATGCCGTGCGCATTGTCGTGGCCAGTTCCGCGACCGATACCTGGAAGCGCTTGTACTCCGCTTCGGGAACCTGCCACACCGGCAGCGCCGATGCTTCGAGCACGTGCCGCGCCGCCGCCAGGTCGGTCGACAGGTTGTATTCGGCACCGCCGTCCAGCGCGGAGGAACCGCCGATCCAGACCAGCGTCATTCGCGTGGCAATCCGTGGTTCCAGGCGCAGTGCCGCCGCGACATTGGTCAGCGGCCCGCCGCAAGTGAGCACCAGCGGCAGGGGATCGTCGCGCATGGCTTCGGCCACGATCGCGCGGGCCGCCGCGCTTGCCTGTTGATCGCCATTGCCGAAGCTTTCGGCCCCCGTCACGACGGGCGGCGGGTTCTTGCGATTGAGCTGCTTCAGCAGTTCGTGCACCAGGCGGGTGCCCGCCTGCGCTGTCTTGCGCACATCGAGACCGGCAAATCCCGCAAGCTTCGGGTCGAGCGCCGACGATGTGACCAGTACCGTGCGTGCCTTTGGCGACAGCAACTGGTGGGCGAGGGCGACCAGTCCATCCGGATCGCCTGCGAAATCATTGTCGACGATGACACGCGAGGCGGGCACCAGTCGGAGGTAGCGGGAAGATTGTGCAATTGCCGCGCTGACCCGCAATGCCGCTGTCGCTGCGGCTGCTGCCAAGAGGAGTCGTCGTTTCATTCATGCCGTCCAGTATGCAAACCGGACCAGCATAAATGGTGACAGGCATTGTGCAAAAACCATTTTGGCGATACCACGTATTGGTCGCCGTGACGGGGATGCAGCCTCGGGACTGCCCGGCCGGGTAGAAGTTTTTTCAAAATAACAACAAGATAGTAATAACGCAACCGAGCTGAACAAGAGGGAATTGTCGCGTGATAGTGTTGGCAAGGTTGCGCTGAATCGATACGGCGTTTCCATCCATACCAAAACCAACCTACCGGGAAACTCCATGAAGCTGAAACAACTCTTGAGTACTGCCGCCGTCGCGGCAACCCTGCTTTGCGCCGGCGCGGCCAATGCCGCGCTGTACCAGTTCACGGTCAGCGGCGATTACTCGGCAAGCTGGCAAATCGATTCCGACGCGGTACCGGATGTCATCTTTTCCGGCGTCGGCATCACCTATGTGGATGTAACCGGTTCCTACGCGAATGCCGTGAGCCCGCTGGCCGATATCACCTTCTTCAACGGCTCGCTCGGCGGTGGACTGTCTGTCGAAGACTATTACGGCAATGCATACCTGGTGGTCGCTGACGGCCCGCAACTCTACAGCGGCGACGAGGATGCTCCGGTGTTCATGACCGGCACCTACGCGCTGACGCAATATGAAGGGGCAGGAACCTACAGCCTGACCGTGTCGGCGGTGCCGGAACCGGCTACGTACGGCATGATGCTGGCCGGCGTGGGCCTGGTGGGCGCCGCGCTGCGCCGCCGGCAAGCCAGGTAAGCACAGGTCCGCCAGCCAGGGCGCCGGCACACCGCAAGGCCAGGCTGGCGCAGCCTGCCGCCAACCCGCCATGAAAAAGGCCGGAAAATATTTCCGGCCTCTGCCTGCTTACTCGAACCAGCTGAACCCGTCGCGCGCCAGCAGCGCGAACGATTCGGACGGCCCCCAGGTGCCGGCCGCATAGCCGCGCGGCTTTTCGTTCAGCGTTGCCCAGCCGTCGATGATCGGGTCGGCCCATGCCCACGCCGCTTCCAGCTCGTCGCGGCGCATGAAGTGGGTGAGGCGGCCGCGCACCACGTCGATCAGCAGGCGCTCGTAGGCTTCCGCGCGGCGCTGCGTGAAGGCGGAATTCAGGTCGAGGTTCAGTGCCACCTGCTGCATGTCCATGCCGCTGCCGGGCTGCTTGGCCATCAGCTGCAGCTTGATCGCTTCTTCCGGCTGCAGTTCGATCACCAGCCGGTTGGCCACGCTGCCGGAACTCTCGGGGAACAGCGGGAATGGCGGATTGGCGAACTCGATGACGATCTTCGACGAACGGCGCTCCATGCGCTTGCCGGTGCGCAGGTAGAACGGCACCTTGGACCAGCGCCACGTGTCCACATAGGTGCGCAGCGCCACGAAGGTTTCGGTGCCGCTGTCCGCCGGCACATTGCTCTCCTCGAGGTAGCCCGGCACGGCCTGGTTGCCGCTGGCGCCGCGCACGTATTGCCCGCGCACCGTGTCGCGCGCAATGGTGGCCAGGCTGAAGCGGCGCAGCGAGCGCAGCACCTTGAGCTTTTCATCGCGCACCGCGTCGGGCGCCAGCGATGCCGGCGGCTCCATGGCCACGATGCACAGCAGCTGCAGCAGGTGGTTCTGCACCATGTCGCGCATGGCGCCGGTGCTGTCGTAGAAGCCGGCGCGGCTGCCCACGCCCACTTCCTCGGCCACCGTGATCTGCACGCTGGTAATGTTCGGCGCGCGCCACAGCGGTTCGAGGATCGAATTGCCGAAGCGCAGCACCATCAGGTTCTGCACCGTTTCCTTGCCCAGGTAATGGTCGATGCGGTAGATCTGCGACTCGGCGAAATACTTGCCGACCGCCTCGTTGATATCCACCGCCGACGCCAGGTCGCGGCCGAGCGGCTTTTCCAGCACCACCCGTGCATGGGCATCGACCAGGCCGGCCGCGGCCAGTTTTTCGCAGATGGTCGTGAACAGCGAAGGCGCAGTGGCCAGGTAGAACACGCGCTCGGCGCCGGCGCGCGACACTTGCGCCAGGGCGGTCAGGTCGTCGCGCTGCACGTCGAGCCGCACGAATTCCAGCCGCTGCAGGAAACTGCGCCACGCGTCGTCGGTGAAGTTGCCGCCGCTGATGAAGGAGCGCGAATTTTCCTCGACGAATGCCAGGTAGGCGTCGCGGCCAAAGTCCTGGCGCCCCGTGGAAATGATGCGGGTCGCCGGCGGCAGGTTGCCATGCAGGTGGGCCATGTACAGCGCTGGCAGCAGCTTGCGCATGGCGAGGTCGCCCATGCCCCCGAAAATAATCATGTCGAGTGGCAGGCTGGTGTCTGTTTGAGCGGACGAGGTCATATCGGTCGATGTCAGTATTGGATTTATTGGGGGCAGCAGCGAGAGCCCTTCGCATCGGGCCTGCTCTGCTGGCTGGTCGTCTCGGCACTGTTGCACCTTCCGTAAGAATACTACATCAGGCCTTTTTGCGAGCGGATGCGCTCAAAAGCAGGGTCGCCGTCTGGAACGACCGCATTAAACGCGCCCGATTTCACCAGGATTTCACCTTTGGCTTTCCATAATGTCTGCTTTATTACTTTTTCGGCGCATCCCATGGCAATCAAGGTCGGCAATCTCTTTCCCGCATGGCTGCGGGCAGTCGCGGTAGCAGCGGCATTGCTTTCGTCGCCAGTGCACGCCGCACCTGACCTGGCGCGACAGGTTGCCGCCTTGCTGAAAGAGCAGGGACTGCACGGCGCCGTCTGGACCACGCTCGATGCGCAAGGCGCCGCCGGCAGCAGCGATGTCCGTACCGGCAAGCCGATGCGGGTGGACGATCGGGTGCACGTCGGGTCGATCGCCAAGACCGTACTGGCCGCCGGGATACTGCGACTGGCCAGCGAGCGACGCCTGTCGCTGGACACGCCGGTTGCCACGCTGCTGCCCGGCATGCCGTTCGATAATCCGTGGCAGGCCAGCGATCCGGTGCGCATCCGGCACCTGCTCGATCACACAGCCGGGTTGGACGACGCGCATTTCCGGCAGGTCTTCAGCATGGAGGCACGTGCCGATACGCCGCTTGCCGCCGCTTTCCCGGAAGGCAGCGGCCTGCTGCGCATCCGGCACCGGCCGGGCACGCGCTTTTCGTATTCCAACATGGGCTACACGCTGCTCGGCATGATCGTCGAAGCGGTCACGCGGCAGCGCTACGAGCGCTACCTGGACGCGTATCTGCTGGCGCCGCTGGGCATGCACGACAGCACCTTTGCCTTCGTCGCACAGGCCGGCGATCCACGGCTGGCCATGGGGCATTTTGAAGATGGCGCCGCGCACCCGGCGATGCCGTCGTTCGTGCGCCCGGCCGGCCAGTTCACCACGACCGCGGCCGACATGGCCCGCTTTGCGCATTTCCTGATGAGCGACGGCAGGATCGGCGGACGGCCCTTCATCGATCCGGCCCTGCTGCGGCGGATGGGCGAGCCCACCGGTACCGAAGCCGCGCGCGCCG
>DASVVD010000232.1:0-1673 GCA_036386715.1 Pseudoduganella sp. | reverse complement strand
TGGCCGTGATCAGGCAGAGCGGCTTGATGATGTCCATCTCGTCGGCCGACAGGCCCAGTGCGCGCACTGGTTTCGCCTCGTTCAGCGCCGGCAGCACGCGTTCCAGCAGGGCGACCAGCTTGGTGGCTTCCTTGTCGCCGGAGCGGGCTTTCTTGTTTTCGCGGTGGATGGCTTTTTCCACCGTGCCCATGTCGGCCAGCGCCAGCTCGGTCTGGATCACGGCGATATCGTCCAGCGGGCTGACCTTGCCGGCCACGTGGATCACGTTTTCGTCTTCGAAGCAGCGCACCACGTTGACGATGGCGTCGGTTTCGCGGATGTGGGCCAGGAACTGATTGCCCAGGCCTTCGCCCTGCGACGCACCGGCCACCAGGCCGGCGATGTCGACGAATTCAACGATCGCATTGACGATGCGCTCGGGCTTGACGATCTCGGCCAACTGCTTCAGGCGCGGATCCGGCACCTCGACCACGCCCACGTTCGGCTCGATCGTGCAGAACGGGTAGTTTTCGGCGGGAATGCCAGCCTTGGTCAACGCATTGAAGAGGGTGGACTTGCCGACGTTGGGCAGGCCGACGATGCCGCATTTGAGACTCATGAAATTCCTTGTGAAATAGGTAATGCCGTCACTGGCTGTGCTGTGCGCGGTGCGGAAAATAGCAGCATTATAGCGCCCGGCTGCCTGCCGCGGCGCGGTGTCAGGGGCTGGCTGCCGCCCGGTCGCGACCGTTGTGCTTGGCTTCGTACAGCGCGGCATCGGTGCGCCGGATCAGCTCCGCCACCGCCTCGCCCTGCCCTGCCTGCGCCAGCCCGATCGATACCGTGACGGTCAGCGTGCCGCCCGGCACCGGCACGCACATGGCGCGCATCCGTTCGAGGATGCGCTGCGCCACCGTCATCGCGGCGGCGGCATCGGTGCGCGGCAGCGCGATGATGAATTCCTCGCCGCCGTAGCGGGCCACCACGTCGCCATCGCGGGTTTCCTCCTGCAGCACGGCGGCCAGGCGGCGCAGCACCTCGTCGCCCACCGGGTGGCCGTGGCCGTCGTTGACGCGCTTGAAATGGTCCGCGTCGACCAGCATGGCCGCCAGCGGCTCGCCGTGGCGCTGCGCGGTGCCCAGCAGGCGCTCCAGGCTGTCCATGAAATGGCGCCGGTTGAACAGACCCGTCAGGCTGTCGGTGGACGACTGCACCCGCAACTGGTCGGACAGCGCCGTCAGCGCTTCGTGCTGCCGCGCCAGGGCCGCGTGCGCCTCTTCCAGTGCCGCGCGCGAGCGCTTGCGCTCGGCCAGCCGCAGGCGGAACTGCCACAGATACAGCAGCGACAGCGCCGCCAGAACGACCGCCCCGGCCGCCAGCAGCGCCATGCGCGTCGCCGCGCTTTTCATGTCTTCCAGCGGCAGCAACAGGTTCACGTGCCAGTCCGTCTCCGGCACCGGCCGGCGCACCAGCAGATATTCGTCCGACTCGCCGATCTCGACGATGGTGGCGCCACTGTCGAGCGTGCGCCCGGTGCGCAGGTCCAGCGGTGCGCGCAGCACGCCGTCATACTGGTGCGTGCTGGCCACGCTGGCGCCGTGGCTGGCCGACAGCGCCTTCAGCGGCCGGTATTGCCAGTCGGCGCGCGAGCTGAGAAACGCAACGCCGGCGGCATCGGTCACCAGCACCTCGCC
>DASVVD010000231.1:0-1970 GCA_036386715.1 Pseudoduganella sp. | reverse complement strand
ACTACGGCGATCCGCGCAACGTCGCGCTGACGCTGCGCGCCAGGCTGTAGGCTGGCTGCAGTCTGGCTGTAACCCGGGCTGTAACTCGCCGGCCGGGCAACACTTAGGCTACAGGGCCTGCCCGCCCGACACCTCGATGCGCTGGGCCGTCACCCAGCGGTTGCCCGGCGCCAGCAGGCTGGCGATCATCGGTCCGATGTCGTCCGCCACGCCGACGCGCCCCAGCGCCGTCATCTGGGCCAGCATGCGGTTCAGCTCCGGCGTATCGCGCACGGCGCCGCCGCCGAAGTCCGTTTCGATGGCGCCCGGCGCCACCGTGTTGACGGTGATGCCGCGGGCGCCGAACTCCTTGGCCATGTAGCGTGTCATCACCTCCACCGCACCCTTCATCGCCGCGTAGGCGCCATAGCCGGGAATGGTGATGCGCGTCAGTCCGGACGACAGGTTGACGATGCGGCCGCCATCGGCCAGCAATGGCAGCAATGCCGTCGTCAGGAAGAACACTCCCTTGAAATGCACGTCGACCAGCCGGTCGAACTGGGCCTCGGTGGTCTCCGCCAGGGGCACGTGTTCGCCGTGGCCGGCATTGTTGACGAGGTGGTCGAACGTGTCGCGGTCCCAGGTGTCGCGCAGCGTACCCCGCAGCTGTCCGGCAAAGGCGGCAAAGCCCGCCACGTTGCCGCTGTCGAGCTGGAACGCCACGGCCTTGCGGCCCAGTGCCTCGATTTCGGCCACCACGGCCTGCGCGGCGTCGGCACGGCTCTGGTGAGTGAGGATGACATCGCCGCCGCCGCGGGCGATGCTGAGGGCCGTGTTGCGGCCGAGGCCGCGGCTGGCGCCGGTAACGAGAGAGATCGTGGTCATGCTGGGCTCCTTGACGATGCGTGGTTGGGAGATGCCATGGTGCGGCCGCCGGGCCGGCGGGAATTTCGCGAAACCACGGCGTTCTTGCCTGATCCTCCAAAACCGCTGCCGGCCGGCCGTTTTCCGGGTACGCTTGCCGGATGACCACCCTGCTCGACGCCGTGCGCCGCCACGCCGACCTTTACACCGATGCCGGCGGGCTCGGCAAATCGCCCATTCCCGGCCTGATGACCGTGCGCGCCTTCGCCCCGAGCGGCCTGCAGCACGCGGTATCGAAACCGATCGTGTGCTTCGTGGTCCAGGGCGCCAAGAACGTGGCCACGGGAGCCACGTCGGTGGATTTCAGCGCCGGCGAATCGCTGCTGGTCACCGCCGACGTGCCGATCGTCAGCCAGATCACGCGAGCCAGCCTGGCCGTGCCCTACCTGTCGCTGGTGCTGGAACTGGACCAGGCGGTGATTGCCGAGCTGGGGGTACAGATGGGCGCGGCACCGGAAGGCCTGCACGCGCCGCTGCGGGTCGATACCACCGATGCCGAAGTGGCCGATGCCGCGCTGCGCCTGCTGCGGCTGCTCGACCGCCCCGCCGCGGTGCCGGTGCTGCATGCCCAGCTGGTGCGCGAACTGCATTACTGGCTGCTCGTGGGGCGGCACGGGCCGGCATTGCGCCGGCTCGGCTGGCCGAACGGCCCGGCGCAGCGGCTGGCACGCGCCATCACGCTGCTGCGCAGCGAGTTTGCCCGCACGCTGCCGGTCGAGCGGCTGGCGGAAGTGGCGGGCATGAGCCCGTCATCTTTCCACCAGCATTTCCGGGCGGTGACGTCGCTGTCGCCACTGCAATTCCAGAAGCAGCTCCGGCTGATCGAGGCGCGCCGGCTGATGCTGGCCGAAGGGGCATCGGCCAGCACCGCGGCGTTCACGGTCGGCTATGAAAGCGTGCCGCAGTTCACCCGCGAGTATGGCCGCCTGTTCGGCACCACGCCGGTGCGCGACACCAAAGCGGCGCGCGAGCGCCTGCAGCCGGCATAGCATGGTGCCAGCCGTGCGCCGCGAGCACGATTGACGCGGCAATTGGTATTGCGGCCGGATTCGACTTAGTATGGTCTG
>DASVVD010000230.1:0-16576 GCA_036386715.1 Pseudoduganella sp. | reverse complement strand
GGTGGCCTCACTACCGACCGCCAGTGCCAGGCGCTTGCGCGTGTTGGCCAGTCCCACGTGCGTGGAATGGCCCGCTCCGCGCAGCGCGCCGGCGTTGGCGATCTCGATCAGCGTGCCGTGCGTGTCGCGCCGTGCGCGGATATGGATGTCGCTGCCGGTGGTGCTCAATTCCACGCCGTATTTGACGGCGTTCTCCACCAGCGTCTGCAATGACATCGGCGGGACCATCACGTGCTCCAGCCCGGGTCCGATGTCGAACTGCACGCGCAACCGTTCCTCGAAACGGATTTTCTCGATCGCCAGGTAGGCTTCCACTGCTTCCAGTTCCGCCGCCAGCGGCACGGTTTCCGCTTGCCCGGATTGCAGCGCATAGCGCATCAGGCCGGCCAGCTGGTCGATCATGCGCGCCGCCGCGTCGCGGTCCTCATAGATCAGCGCACGAACGCTGTTCAGGCTGTTGAAGAAAAAGTGCGGGTTGACCTGCGCCTGCAGGGCGCGCAGTTCGATGTCCTTGGCATGCAGTTCGAGCCGCAGCGTTTCCGCTTCGAAGCGGTTGGCCCGGCGCAGCGCGAGCGCCATCACATAGCACAGGTTCCAGGCAATGAAAATCACGCTCCACCACAGCAGCGACATCGGCAGCCAGGCAAGGTTGTCGATGGGGCGCATCAGCAGGTGGATCGCGCTGGCCACGCTCACTATCATGACCGGCGCCAGTACCAGCACGGCACCCGCCAGCAGGCGCCAGTCGATGCCCCGTGCAGCCCAGCCCCGTGCCTTGACGAACCGGTGCCACAGGTCCGCCACGCACAGTGCCGACAGCATCGTCCACAGCGTGACCGGTGCCAGGCCCTTGCTGCCCCAGTACGTCATGACCTGGATCAGCATGACCAGCAGCCAGCCGCCGGCCTGGCAGATCCAGTACCAGTTCAGTCTTGCGAAGAAGGGGCGGGGACCTGCCGTTGCAGGCATTGCGGGCAAGGTCACGGCGGTTGATGTCACGGCGGGCAGGCTCACCTCAGGAATCGGTCGATGCGATCATACATCCAGGCCGGGTCGTCGTACATGATGAAGTGGCGGGCGCTGTCGGCCATTTCCACCTGCACGCCTGGCAGCTTCGCGTACTGCGTCCGGTATACCTGCTCGGTCGCCTCACGCGGCGCATAGTCCTTGTAGGCGATCCAGGTGCCGAGCACCAGGGTCGGCGCCTTGACGCGGGCAAGGTCGCTGCGCAGGTCGGTGGCGATCAGTTCGGACATGGCGCCGGTCACGGTCCTGCGGTCCGAGCGCTGGCCCCAGCCGGCGATACGCTCCACGTCTTCTGGTTTGCTCGCCAGCGTGCCCGCATAGCGGCGCTGGTTGGCGCCGAACGTTGCGTCGTCCCCGGCCAGCATGCGCTCGCGCGTGGCGGCCGCCATCTGCTTCAGCTGCTCGGCCGTTACGGTCGGCATCTGTATCGCGCCCAGGGCGGGCAGCGAATCGACGATCACGAGCTTGTCCACCATCTCGGGGTGGGCGGCGGCGAAACGCAGCGCCCCGAAACCGCCCAGGCTGTGTCCGATCAGGACCGGCTTGCCAAGCCTGTTGGCGGCGATGTAGTCGGCCAGCTGGCGTTCCACCTGCGGCAGCAGCTCGCCTTCGATGGCCGGCTGGCCGGCAAATCCGGCCAGCGTCAGCACGTGGCACTGGCGCGGACCGCACAGGTGTTGCGTGGTGCCTTGCCAGACCTCGCCGGACGACGCCAGGCCGGGGATCAGGATGACGGCCGGGCCGCTGCCCGTGACTTCGGCCTTGAAAGCGGTGGCGGCGCGGGCCTGGGCTGTGGCCAGCGGGGCGGCGAAGAGCGCGGCAGTGAATAGGGCAAAAGCGCTGGTGGCAAAGGCGGTAGTGGCCAATGCGGCTGCAATCGTTTGACGACGTTTCATGGTGTTCCTCCTTGAAATGCATCGTCGCACCTGCCGCGGGCGAGAAAAATACCGGCATGACGAACGGCGCAAATCGAGGATGAACGGCTCAGGGCTGCGCTTCCTCGCGCAAGCGGCGCCACAGCGTGGTGCGGCTGATGCCCAGGTAAGCGGCGGCGGCATCGCGCCGTCCGTCGAAGCGGCGCAATACGTCGGTCACGCGTTCGGCGGCCGGTGCCGGCGCCGCGCCGGCGCCGGCGGCCAGTTCGGGCCCGACGCCGAGCACGAAGGC
Source organism: Pseudoduganella sp. (assembly GCA_036386715.1). GTDB lineage: Bacteria > Pseudomonadota > Gammaproteobacteria > Burkholderiales > Burkholderiaceae_D > Rugamonas. The sequence goes on along the minus strand of DASVVD010000230.1, from coordinate 14,383 downwards.
CGGCGTCAGCGCCTGCAGCGGCTCGGCGGCCAGGAACAATGCCAGGCGTTCGCACAGGTTGCGCAACTCGCGCACATTGCCGGGCCAGGCGTGCCCGGTCAAGAGCGGGGCGCAGGCCTGCAGCTCGGCTTGCAGGTCGGGATGCGCACGGGCGCCCAGCGCGGCCAGCGCATTGCGCAGCAGCCATTCAGCCAGCGGCACGATGTCCGCCGTGCGTTCGCGCAGCGCCGGCAACTGCAGCCGCAGCACCGCCAGCCGGTAGAACAGGTCGGCGCGAAAGCGTCCGTCGCGCACCCGCAGTGCCAGGTCGCAGTGGGTGGCGGTGACGATCCGCACATCGACCGGCACCGGTCGCGTGCCGCCCACGCGCACCACCTCGCGCTCTTCCAGCACGCGCAGCAGCCGGGTTTGCAGCGGCAGCGGCATTTCGCCGATTTCATCGAGGAACAACGTGCCGCCGCTGGCCGCTTCGAACAGGCCGGCACGGCCGCCGCGCCGCGCGCCGGTAAACGCGCCTTCCTCGTGGCCGAACAGTTCCGCCTCCAGCAGCGATTCGGCGAGCGCACCGCAGTTCACGGCCAGGAACGGGCGGCCCGGCTGGTCCCCCTTGCCGCGCGGCGCGGTGCGGTGGATCGCCTGCGCCGCGAGTTCCTTGCCGCTGCCCGTTTCACCCTGGATCAGCACCGTGGCATTCGAGCGTGCGTACAGCACCACCGCCTGGCGCACCTTTTCCATGGCAGCGGACTCGCCACGCAGGTCCGCCAGTCCATGACGGGCACGCAGCGTGTCCTGCGCGCCGCCGCCGCGGCCGCGGCGCCGGCCGGTTTCCAGTTGCGCCAGGCGTGCGATCTCGAGTGCATCGTCGAACGCCTGCCTGATCGAGGCCGATGAATACACGAACACGCCCGTCAGCCCGGCATCCCCGGCCAGGTCCGTGATCAGGCCGGGGCCCACGATCGCGCGGATGCCGGCCGCCTTCAGTTCGCCGACCTGGGCCAGCGCATCCTCCTTCGTCACGTAGGTTCGCTGCTCGACATCGAAGCCGAAGGTGGCGGCGAATTCCGCCAGTTCCGGCATCGGCTGCTGGTAAGTCACCACGGCGATCCGGTCCGACACGCGGCGCGCCCGGGCCAGCGCGCGCATCATGTCGGTACCGCTGGCCTTGGCCACCACCACCGGCACCGGCAACCTCCCTTTCAGCCAGGCCGCGTTCGATCCCGCGGAAATGACCGCATCGCAGCGCTCGGTGGCGAGGCGTTCGCGGATATGGCGCACCGCTTCGTCGAAGCCCAGGTTGATGGGTTCGATCGTGGCCAGCGCATCGTATTCCGGCGTGATGTCGCGGAACAGGTCGGCCAGGCGCGACATGGAAACGGTCCAGATGACAGGCTTGTCCTGCTCTGCGGAAGGAAGATAGCTCATGTTTCAATTATAGTTCACGATATGTTTCAGGTGTTTCAGGTGGAACGTTAGTGCCCCAGCATGCACATGTGCAAGTGCTTGATTTGATGGGCTTCGCATTCCAGGTGCAGGGGTGGCACGTACCTTGCGAATCATCCTGCATCACTATCCCTTTTGAAAGGCCATCATGAGTATCCCGTCCGCCGGCGCCGCGTTCCGCCAAGCCGTCCAGGAAGAGTCGCCGCTGCAGATCGTCGGCACCATCAATGCCAACCATGCATTGCTGGCAAAACGCGCGGGTTTCCGGGCCGTGTACCTGTCCGGCGGCGGCGTGGCGGCCGGTTCGCTCGGCCTGCCGGACCTTGGCATCTCGAACCTCGACGATGTGCTGATCGACGTGCGCCGCATTACCGACGTGTGCGACCTGCCGCTGCTGGTCGACATCGATACCGGCTTCGGCGCCTCCGCCTTCAACGTGGCACGCACAGTGAAGTCGATGATCAAGGCCGGCGCCGCCGCTGTGCACATCGAGGACCAGGTCGGCGCCAAGCGCTGCGGCCACCGCCCGGGCAAGGAAATCGTCAGCCAGGGCGAAATGGTGGACCGCGTCAGGGCCGCCGTCGACGCCCGCACCGATGACGACTTCGTCATCATGGCGCGCACCGATGCGCTGGCCGTCGAAGGCTTCGATGCGGCCATCGAGCGTGCAGTGGCATGCGTGGAGGCGGGCGCCGACATGATCTTCGCCGAGGCGATGACGGAGCTGTCGATGTACCAGCGCTTTTCCCAGGCGGTAAAGGTGCCGGTGCTGGCGAACATCACCGAGTATGGTTCCACGCCGCTGTTTACGCTGGAACAGCTGCGCGGCGCCGATGTGGACATCGTGCTGTATCCGCTCTCCGCGTTCCGCGCCATGAACCGGGCTGCCGAGAACGTCTACGGCGCCATCCGCCGCGACGGCACGCAGCAGAACGTGCTCGATACCATGCAGACCCGCGAGGAACTCTACGAGAGCATCGGCTACCATGTGTTCGAACAAAAGCTCGACGCATTGTTCGCGGCACAGAAGAAATAAGGAGACCAGCATGACCGAAACCACCTTCAAGCCGAAGAAATCCGTGGCCCTGTCGGGCGTTACCGCAGGCAATACGGCGCTGTGCTCCGTGGGCAAGACGGGCAACGACCTGCATTACCGCGGCTATGACATCCTGGACGTTGCCGATACCTGCGAATTCGAGGAAATCGCCTACCTGCTGGTGCACGGCAAGCTGCCGACCGCGGGCGAACTGAAAGGCTACAAGGCCAAGCTGAGATCGCTGCGCGGGCTGCCACAGGCGGTGAAGCTGGCGCTCGAAGCGCTGCCGGCAGGGGCGCACCCGATGGACGTGATGCGCACCGGCGCCTCGGTACTCGGCTGCGTGCTGCCGGAGAAGGAAGACCACAACCTGGCCGGCGCACGCGATATCGCCGACCGCCTGATGGCATCGTTCGGCTCGATCCTGCTGTACTGGTACCACTACAGCCATGCCGGCCGCCGCATCGACGTGGAAACCGACGACGATTCGATCGGCGGGCACTTCCTGCACCTGCTGCATGGCGAGAAACCATCCGAGTCGTGGGTGAAGGCCATGCACACGTCGCTGATCCTGTATGCCGAGCACGAGTTCAATGCTTCCACGTTCACGGCGCGCGTGATCGCCGGCACCGGCTCCGACATCTACTCGGCCATCACCGGCGCGATCGGCGCGCTGCGCGGCCCCAAGCACGGCGGCGCCAACGAGGTGGCACTCGATATCCAGAAGCGCTACGAGAATGCCGACGAGGCGGAAAGCGACATTCGCGCGCGCGTGGCCGCGAAGGAAGTCGTGATCGGCTTCGGCCACCCGGTGTACACGGTGTCCGACCCGCGCAACAAGGTGATCAAGGAAGTGGCGCGCGACCTGTCGCAGGCGGCCGGCTCGATGAAGATGTTCGACATCGCCGAGCGCCTCGAATCGGTGATGTGGGAAGTGAAGAACATGTTCCCGAACCTGGACTGGTTCTCCGCCGTGTCGTACCACATGATGGGCGTGCCGACCGCGATGTTCACGCCGCTGTTCGTGATTTCCCGCACCTCCGGCTGGGCGGCGCATATCATTGAACAGCGCATCGACAACAAGATCATCCGCCCGAGCGCCAACTACGTGGGGCCGGAAGACCTGCCGTTCGTGCCGCTCAATGAACGTAAATGAGCATAAATTATTTTAAATGGCAGTAAGTGAGCGTAAATCAGCAAAACCAAGGGTCAATCAGCACAGATGAGCCTGAATAAGGAAAGACCGTGAGCATAGAAATGAACACCGCGTATCGGACGGCCTTGCCCGGTACCACCCTGGATTACTTCGATGCGCGTGCCGCTGTCGAGGCCATCGAAACGGGCGCCTGGGACAAGCTGCCGTACACGTCCCGCGTGCTGGCCGAGAACCTGTGCCGCCGCTGCGATGCGACGCAGCTCACCGCATCGCTGCAGCAGCTGGTCTACCGCAAGCGCGACCTGGACTTTCCGTGGTTCCCGGCGCGCGTGGTGTGCCACGACATCCTGGGCCAGACCGCGCTGGTCGACCTGGCCGGCCTGCGCGACGCGATCGCCGCACAGGGCGGCGACCCGGCGCTCGTCAACCCGGTGGTGCCCACGCAACTGGTGGTCGACCACTCGCTGGCCGTGGAATGCGGCGGCTTCGATCCCGATGCGTTCGCGAAGAACCGTGCCATCGAGGATCGCCGCAACGAAGACCGCTTTCATTTCATCGAATGGACCAAGCGGGCGTTCCGCAATGTCGATGTGATCCCGCCGGGCAACGGTATCCTGCACCAGATCAACCTGGAGCGCATGTCGCCGGTGGTGCAGGTGGGCGACGGCGTGGCTTATCCGGATACGCTGGTGGGCACCGACTCGCACACGCCGATGGTCGACGCGCTGGGCGTGATCGCCGTGGGCGTCGGCGGCCTGGAGGCGGAGACCGTGATGCTGGGTCGCGCTTCGTGGATGCGCCTGCCGGACATCGTCGGCGTCGAACTGGCGGGCCGGCCGCAACCGGGCATCACTGCCACCGACATCGTGCTGGCGCTGACCGAATTCCTGCGCAAGGAAAAAGTCGTCTCGGCATACCTCGAATTCTACGGCGCAGGCGCGGCGGCGCTGACGCTGGGCGACCGTGCCACCATCGCCAACATGGCACCCGAATTCGGCGCCACGGCCGCCATGTTCTACATCGACGAACAGACCATCAAGTACCTGCGCCTGACCGGCCGCGAGGACGAGCAGGTGGCGCTGGTGGAACTGTATGCGCGGCAGGCCGGCCTGTGGGCCGACAGCCTGGCAAACGCCGAGTACGAGCGGGTGCTGCGCTTCGACCTGGCCACGGTGGTGCGCAATATTGCCGGCCCGTCCAATCCGCACAAGCGCGTGCCCACGTCCGAGCTGGCCGCGCGCGGCATTGCCGGCGTGGTCGAGAACGAGCCGGGCCGCATGCCCGACGGTGCCGTCATCATCGCCGCGATCACCAGCTGCACCAACACGAACAACCCGCGCAACATGATCGCCGCCGGCCTGCTGGCCAGGAACGCCAACCGGCACGGACTGCTGCGCAAGCCCTGGGTCAAGAGTTCGTTGGCGCCCGGCTCGAAAGCGGTCACGCTGTACCTGGAAGAAGCGGGCCTGCTGCCCGAACTGGAGCAACTGGGCTTCGGCGTGGTCGCGTATGCGTGTACCTCGTGCAACGGCATGTCCGGCGCGCTCGACCCGGCCATCCAGCAGGAGATCGTCGAGCGCGACCTGTATGCCACGGCGGTCCTGTCCGGGAACCGCAATTTCGACGGCCGCATCCACCCGTATGCGCAGCAGGCGTTCCTGGCATCGCCGCCGCTGGTGGTGGCCTATGCGATCGCCGGCACGATCCGCTTCGATATCGAGAAGGATGTACTGGGTTTCGATGCGCACGGCAAACCCGTGCTGTTGAAAGACCTGTGGCCGGATGATGAAGAGATCGATGCGATCGTGGCAGCCAGCGTCAAGCCGGAACACTTCCGCAAGGTGTACATCCCGATGTTCGCCAGGCAGGAAGACACCGGCGGCAGCGTCGCCCCGCTCTACGACTGGCGCGCGCCGAGCACGTATATCCGCCGCCCGCCTTACTGGGAAGGCGCACTGGCCGGCGAGCGCACGCTGACGGGCATGCGACCGCTGGCGGTCTTGGGCGACAACATCACCACCGATCACCTGTCGCCGTCGAACGCGATCATGCTCGACAGCGCGGCCGGCGAATACCTGGCGAAAATGGGCCTGCCGGAAGAGGACTTCAACTCGTATGCCACCCATCGCGGCGACCACCTGACGGCGCAGCGCGCCACCTTTGCCAACCCCACGCTGAAGAATGAAATGGTGGTGGTCGACGGCAAGGTCAGGGCGGGTTCGCTGGCACGCATCGAACCGGAAGGAACCATCGCGCGCATGTGGGAAGCCATCGAGACCTACATGGAGCGCCGCCAGCCGCTGGTCGTGATCGCCGGCGCCGATTACGGCCAGGGCTCGTCGCGCGACTGGGCCGCGAAAGGCGTGCGCCTGGCGGGCGTGGAGGCGATCGTCGCCGAAGGCTTCGAGCGCATCCACCGCACCAACCTGGTCGGCATGGGCGTGCTGCCGCTGGAGTTCACCGGTGGCATCAACCGGCTCACGCTCGGCATCGACGGCAGCGAAACGTTCGACGTTGTCGGCGCGCGCCAGCCGCGCGCCACGTTGACGCTGGTGATTCACCGCAAGAATGGCGAAAACCTGACGGTGCCGGTGCTGTGCCGGCTCGACACGGCCGAGGAACTGGCGATCTACGAGGCGGGCGGCGTGCTGCAGCGCTTCGCGCAGGATTTCCTGGCATCGACGGTTCAGTCATCCACGGTGCAGTCATCCACGACGAGGGCAGCATGATGGCGCATCCACCGCAAACCAGGATCGCCGCGACCTACATGCGTGGCGGCACCAGCAAGGGCGTGTTCTTCCGGCTGGAAGACCTGCCCGAGGCGGCCCGCGTGCCGGGGCCGGCGCGCGATGCGCTGCTGCTGCGCGTGATCGGCAGCCCCGACCCGTACGCCAAGCAGATCGACGGCATGGGCGGCGCCACGTCGAGCACCAGCAAGGCGGTGATCCTGTCGAAAAGCAGCCGGCCCGGGCACGACGTCGATTACCTGTTCGGCCAGGTATCGATCGACCAGCCGTTCGTCGACTGGAGCGGCAACTGCGGCAACCTGTCGGCGGCCGTGGGCCCGTTCGCCATCGCCAACGGCATGGTCGAGCCTGGCCGCGTGCCGCAGGCCGGGCTGGCCGTGGTGCGCATCTGGCAGGCCAACATCGGCAAGACCATCATCGCCCATGTGCCGGTGACGAACGGCCAGGTGCAGGAAACCGGCGACTTCGAACTGGACGGCGTGACATTCCCGGCCGCCGAAGTGCAGCTGGAATTCATGGACCCGGCGGCGGACGAGGAGGGCGCCGGCGGGGCCATGTTCCCAACCGGCCGCGTGGTCGACGATCTCGAGGTACCCGGCGTGGGCACGCTGCGGGCGACGATGATCAATGCCGGCATCCCCACCATCTTCATCGACGCGGCCGGCATCGGCTACAGCGGCAGCGAACTGCAGGACGCGATCAATGGCAACCCGCAGGCGCTGGCGATGTTCGAGGCGATCCGTGCCCACGGCGCGGTGCGCATGGGCCTGATCGGGCATGTCGGCGAGGCGGCGCAGCGGCAGCACACGCCGAAGGTGGCGTTCGTGGCGCCACCTGCCACCTATGCCGCTTCATCCGGCAAGACCGTGCAGGCGGACGATATCGACCTGCTGGTGCGCGCGCTGTCGATGGGCAAGCTGCATCACGCGATGATGGGCACCGCCGCCGTGGCGATCGGCACGGCGGCCGCGATTCCCGGCACGCTGGTCAACCTGGCCGCCGGCGGGGGCGTACGCACTGCGGTGCGTTTCGGTCACCCCTCGGGCACCTTGCGCGTGGGTGCCGAGGCAATCGAAGCCGATGGCCAATGGCATGTGACGAAAGCGGTCATGAGCCGCAGCGCGCGGGTGTTGATGGAAGGTTACGTCCGCGTGCCGCAGTAAAGACCGCTTCACGGCCCGCGAAGACGGTGAAAGCCTTGTCGTCCTGGTAAATTTTATAACCGTTTGTTGTAAGGAAGCCCGGCACTGCCGGGCTTTGTGCTTTCTGGATGGCTATTGCCGGAGGGCTGGTTTATGATTTCCCGTTGAGTTTCCCTGCGGCATCTAAATTTGCTTGCGATATTGCCATGACCCCAGTTTCCCCGACCGTCGATGCCATCGCCGAAGCACTGCAGCTGATCGGCATGCCTGCCTGCGCGTGCGACGGCGACGGCCTGGTCCTGGCATCGAACGCCGAGCTCGATGCGTTGCTGGCGCGGGACCCGCGCGGCATGGCATTGACGGCGCTTTTTGCCCGCCATGTCCGCAACGACAGCGGCACTGCGCTCGATACGGCGCTGGCCGGCGTGGAGTCCGCCGTGTGGGACAGCTGCGTAATCGCCGCCGCTGGTCGCTACGTGGCGGTGCAGCTCACCGTCAAGCCGTTCCCGCCCGCGCTGGCGCAGCCCGGGGCCACGATCCTGTTCCACGACATCGGCGCTGCCCAGCGCGACCAGCGCGCGCTGCGCAAGGCGCTGCTGGAACAGCGCGCGATCCTGGAGAACGCCGCGGTCGGCATCATCTTCAGCAAGCACGATCGGGTCCAGGAATGCAATATGCGGGCGGCCGAGATGTTCGGTTATGCGCGCGACGAGATGGAGGGCCGGCCCGCGCTGATGCTGCATACGGACGAGGCGCAGTTCGACGGCTTGCGTGCACAGTGGCTGCCGGTGCTCGGCCAGGGCCGCTCGGTGACGCTGGAGACAACGATGAAACGGGCGGACGATACGCTGTTCTGGTGCCGCGCACACGGCCGCGCGGTCGATCCCGCCGACGCATCGGCCGGCATGGTGTGGATCGTCGAGGATATCAGCGAGCAGCGTGCGGCCAGCGAGGCCACCCGCAAGGTGCTGCTGGAGCAGAAGGCCATCCTCGACAACGCCTCGGTCGGTATCCTGTTTACCCGGAACGGGCGCATGTTGAGCTGCAATCCCCGCATTGCCGCCATGTTCGGCTACGCAGCGGACGAGATGACCGGCATGCGGGCGGGTGCCGTGTTTCCGTCGGAGGATGTCTACCGCGAGTTCGGCGACGAGGCCGGCCCGGTACTGGCCAGCGGCCGGCCGTTCGAGAAGAAGGAAGTCCGGTTCCAGCGCAAGGATGGTTCGCTGTTCTGGTGCCGCGTGCGCGCCAAGGCCGTGGACCAGCAGGATAACGATGGCGGCACGATCTGGATCCTCGAGGACGTGACGCTGTCGCGGCAGAACCAGATGGAAACCGAGGCGCTGATGAACAACTCGTCGATCAGCATCCTGTTCACGCGCTACCGTGCCATCACGCGCCACAACCGCGGTTTTGCCGAGATGTTCGGCTACGATGGCGACGAGGCCGTCGGCATGTTCTGCGAGGCGCTGTATCCGTCGCCGGCCGCTTATGACAAGCTCAGCGCCATGGCCGGCCCGCTGCTGTCGGCCGCCAGGCCGTTCCAGACCGAGGTCGAGCTGCGCCGCAAGGACGGCACCACGTTCTGGGCACAGCTGATCGCCTATGTGATCAACGCCGGGGCGCCGGACCAGGGCACGATCTGGATCGCCGAGGACCGGACCGAGCACAAGGCCGCCGAGGAGTCGCTGCGCCATGCGGCGGACTCGGTGCGCCGCGCGCGCGACGAGCTGGAAATCCGCGTGCTGGAACGCACCGCCGAACTGGCTGGCGCCAACACGATGCTGCAGGGCGAGATCGTCGAGCGCCGGCAGGCCGAGGCGCGGGTGCACCACATGGCTTACCACGACAGCCTCACCGGCCTGCCGAACCGGGCGTTGCTGACCGACCGTCTCGAACGTGCCGTGCTCAATGCGCAGCGCACCGGGCGGCAACTGGCCGTGATGTTCCTCGACCTCGACCGGTTCAAGACGATCAACGATTCGCTGGGCCACATGACCGGCGATGCGCTGCTCAAGGAGGTGGCGGGGCGGCTGTGCCGGGCCGTGCGTGCCAGCGATACAGTGGCGCGGCTGGGCGGCGACGAGTTCGTGGTGCTGGCGCCGCATATCGGCGACAACGACGAGGCGGCCCGCGTGGCCGGGAAAATCATCGACGCCCTGGCGCTGCCGTTCCCGCTCGACGGGCACACGCTGCACATCACGCCATCGATCGGCATCTGCGTTTGCCCGGACGACGGGCAGGACGTGGAAACGCTGATGCGCCACGCCGATGCGGCGATGTACCACGCCAAGGCGGCCGGCCGCAACAACTACCAGTTCTTCACGCAAAAGATGAACTCGGCGGCCACCCATTTCGAGCTGGAAAGCAGCCTGCGCAGTGCGCTCGCGCAGGACGAGTTCGAGCTGTACTTCCAGCCGATCATCGACACCGGCACGCGCCGGCTGCACACGCTCGAGGTGCTGCTGCGCTGGCGGCGCCCGGGCATCGGCTTGGTGGGACCGGACAAGTTCATCCCGATCCTGGAGGAGAACGGCCTGATCGTGCCGGTGGGAGAGTGGGTGATCCGGCGCGCCTGCGAGCAAAGCATGGAATGGCAGCGGCAGGGCCTGCAACCGGTGCCGCTGGCCGTCAACCTGTCGCCACGCCAGTTCATGCATACGGGCCTGGTGCCGGCGATCCGCCGCATCCTGGCCGATACGGGCATCGATCCGGCCCTGCTGGAATTCGAAATCACGGAAACCGCACTGATGCAGCACGGCAAGCAGACGCTGGACATTCTCGGGCAGATCAATGCGATGGGCATCCGCCTGTCGATCGACGATTTCGGCACCGGCTACTCGAGCCTGGCCTACCTGAAACGCTTCCCCGTGAAGAAGATCAAGATCGACCGTGCGTTCATCAAGGACCTCGATAAAAGCGCCGAGGACCGCGCCATCGTGGCAGCGATCATCGCCCTGTCGGACAGCCTGCAATTGTCGGTGGTGGCCGAAGGCGTCGAGACGGAGGCGCATTACACGCTGTTGCGCGAGGGCGGTTGCCAGTTTGCCCAGGGCTACCTGTTCTCCCAGCCGGTGCCGCACGCGAACGCGGCGCACCTGCTGGAGCGCAGGTAGCGCTTTCCCGCGCTCTCCCGGGACATTGCAGCAGGTCGACCGGGTGCCTCAGGCCAGCGTGGCGATCACCGGCGTATGGTCCGACGGCTGCTTCCACTTGCGCGGCGCGCGATCGATGACGCAGCCGGTGCAACGCGCCGCCAGCGGGGCCGAAAGCAGGACATGGTCGATGCGCAGCCCCTGATTCTTCTGAAAACGCAGCATTCGGTAGTCCCACCAGCTATAGGCCTTTTCCGGCTGCTCGAACAGGCGGTAAGCATCCGCAAGGCCCACCTCGAGCAGCGCGCCGAACGCGGCACGCTCCCGTGGCGACACGTGCACCTCGCCTGCCCACACGGCCGGATCATGCACGTCGCGGTCTTCCGGCGCCACATTGTAGTCGCCGAGCACGGCCAGTTGCGGGTTGCGCGACAGTTCGGCTGCCAGCCAGTCGCGGAACGCCGCCATCCAGCCCAGCTTGTACGCATATTTATCGGAATCGACCGCCTGGCCGTTCGGCACATACGCGCAGACGACCCGAATGCCGGCAATCGTGGCGGCAAGAATGCGTTGCTGTTCGTCCGGGAATAGCGGATTATTGCGCACGATATCCGTCATCGGCAGGCGCGACAGGATCGCCACACCGTTATAGGTTTTTTGCCCGGAAAATTCCACCGCGTAGCCAGCCGCTTCGATTGCAGCGACCGGGAATTTATCGTCGGTAAGCTTCGTTTCCTGGATGCAGATTATGTCGACCGGGTTCTCTTCCAGCCATTGCAGCAAATGCGGCAGGCGGACATTCAGGGAATTGACGTTCCAGGTGGCGAGTTGCATAGTATTCCTTGAGAGCGTGTCATTTCGGGCCGAATATTACCGTAATGAGTGCTCCACAAGTTGCAAAAACCTAATACAATGTACGGAAGTTCAATTGCGCTGCGTCAGCAATTGGAGATAATAATACTACTCTCAGACGCAACTTCGTTGCAAAATGCGACACATTGAAAAATCATTGCAGGTTTTGCTTTTTAGTTATCAAAATAGTACTAAAATTCGCTTAGCGTTGTCGTAAAAGGGCAATATACTTAGTTTGTTCGTCATGAACAGCTTTCGCCCGGCCTGGCTTGTCCAGGTATCTTTGGCGCCACGCATTGCGAATTAATTTCATCCGTGATGTTGTCTTGCGACAATCAGTGGTACTATTAAGAAACATTGGTCAAACGTGCAAAGCATTTGTAAAGGAAGAAAATGCGATCTGCATTCGAATCATGGGCTCAGAAGGACGGTCACATCGTCCGTCGCCGCGAAGACAAGCCAGAAGAATATCTGGTGTACGAAACGCAGCGCCGCTGGCTGATCTGGCAGGCGGCGCTGGAACACGGCAAGACTGCCGGCGGCCGCAAGGTTGCCAAGGAAGCCGTTGAAAAGGCCGGCACCCGTAGCGCGACTGCCACCGCCACGGCAACACGTCCGCAAGCGATTGCTTCGGACGAGGCCGCCGTGCGCGCCCAGGTGCTGAACGAAGTGCTGGATGCATTCTCGGCACTGAAAAGCAGGGACAATACGGCTATGGATGACATCATGCATGTCATCCAGGGGCTGAAGCAGAAGCAGCAGGCCGCCAAGAACGGCGACTGAGCGCTGATGCCGCCCTGGCAGGAGCTTTCGGCCAGCAAGGTGCGTTCGCACCCTGCTGGATCGAATGCGGCCGGGCTACCGGTAACGACGCCGATAGCAAGACCAGTAGCGCCCGCACGACGGGCGCTGGCGGTGTTTGTCCGGCCACCGGTCCGCACCTTGTCTTGTAAATTGTCTTTGGCGTTGTTTCCGGCATGGCTCCGCGCGTTGTTTCGATCAATATTCCCCTGGGCAGGGGTGGCTCTGCTTGCCGGCTGCGCGACGCTGACCGAAACGACGGAACAGTACGTGATGGTGCAGACGGTGCTCGACCACCAGCCGGTGGCGGGCGTCGGCTGCGTGCTGACCAATGACGCGGGGCGATGGTTTGTCACGTCTCCCGGTCGTGTCCGTATCCGCAAGAGCACCAGGCCGCTGGACGTCGATTGCCGGCTCAATGACGTGTATGTCGTCGACCAGATCGCGCCAAAGCAGAACAGCTCGCGCTGGGGCAATATCCTGCTGACGGCGGGTACCGGCCAGCTCATCGATCGCCAGACCGGCGCCGGGTTCGACTATCCGGCGACATTGACCGTGCTGCTGAAGCGTGTCGCTCCGCCGCCTGTTATCCCCGTGCCTGCTGCCAAACCCGCGCCGCCGCCGCCCGTGCCATTGCCACCGCCCGCGCCACCAGCGCCGCCGCCCCAGCCTCCCGGCGGGTCCGCCATTTATTGACTGTTCCTTTCACGCCGGCGCAGTATGCATATCACCAGCATTTCCCGTGCGTGCTGGTGCAATGGCCCGGCAGCTGTGTCGGCAGATAAAACGAAAAAAGCCGCCCGGGCAATCCGGGCGGCTTTTTTCTGGGGCGCGGGAATGTAATCGAACTGGCGCCCGCGCCGTTACACCCGCGCTTATACCCGCGCTTATACTCGATTGATCAGGAAGTTCGTCAGCATCGGCACCGGCCGGCCCGTGGCGCCCTTGGCGGCACCGGATTTCCAGGCCGTGCCGGCGATGTCCACGTGCGCCCATGGATACTTGCGGGTGAAGTTTTCCAGGAACGCGGCGGCGGTGCACGAGCCGCCGCCCGGCGTGCCGATGTTGGCCAGGTCGGCGAAATTCGACTTCAGCTGGTCGTTGTACTGCTCGCCGATCGGCAGGCGCCACACGGTGTCGCCGGTGGCGCGGCCGGCCGCGGCGATTTCCTCGGCCAGCGCATTGTGCTGGTCGTCGTCACGCGTGAACAGGCCGCTGTGGTGGTGGCCCAGCGCCACGATGCAGGCACCGGTCAGCGTGGCCACGTCGATCACGGCGGCCGGGTTGAAGCGCTCGGCGTAGGTCAGCGCGTCGCACAGGATCAGGCGGCCTTCCGCATCGGTGTTCAGCACTTCGATCGTCAGGCCGTTCATCGACGTGACGATGTCGCCCGGCTTGGTGGCGCGGCCCGACGGCATGTTTTCGCAGGCCGGCACGATGCCGATCACGTTCAGCTTCAGGCCCATCTCGCCGATCGCGCGGAAGGTGCCCAGCACCGAGGCGGCGCCGCCCATGTCGTACTTCATTTCGTCCATGCCGGGGCCCGGCTTGATCGAGATGCCGCCCGTGTCGAACGTGATGCCTTTGCCGACCAGCACCACCGGCGCATCCTTCGGCTTGCCGCCCATGTGCTTGATGACGATGAACTTCGGCGGCTGTTCGCTGCCGTTCGTGACGGACAGGAAGCTGCCCATCTTCAGCGCCTCGAGCTGCTTGCGCTCCAGCACTTCGACATTGAACCTGTATTCCTTGCCCAGGCTCTTCGCCGTCTCGGCCAGGTAGGTCGGGGTGCAGACATTGGCCGACAGGTTGGCCAGGTCCTTGGTGAGCTGCATGCCGTTGGCCACGGCGATCGCCTGTGCCAGCGCCAGCTTGGTGGCGGCGTTGTTCGGCACGGCCAGCGCGATCTTCTTCACGCCGGCAGGCGCCGGATCCTTCTTCGACTTCTGCGCATCGGTGCGGTAAACGCTGTCGCGCGCCGCGACCACCACGGTGCGGATCGCCCAGTTCACGTCGCGCTCTTTCAGTTCTTCCACCGGCAGTGCGATAATGGCATCCGCCGCGCCCAGCGTGGCGAACACCTTCAGTGCGGCCTGCACGGCGCTGGTGAAGGC
>DASVVD010000229.1:0-1765 GCA_036386715.1 Pseudoduganella sp. | reverse complement strand
CGCGCCCGCCGCCGGCCTTGTGCGCGGCGGCGATGGCGGCACGCAGCGCCGGGTGGCTATCATGCGACCCGGGCACCGGCCTCGTCACCTGCCCTTTGGCGTCGATGGTCGGATAGCCCGCCACCTGGTGCACCTTGCACGGCCTGGCGCCGAAGGCGGTCACCAGGAAATCGCGTTTCGGGAACGCCAGCGGTTTCGCGAACACGTCGGCAATCTCCCTGGCGCGCGCCCACGGATCGGCAGCCTGGGCCCGCGCCAGGGCCGGCAGGCCCAGGAAGGACGCGGTGCCCAGTGCGGCGCTACCCTTGATCAGCCGGCGGCGTTGCAGGAAGTTTTTTGCGGTCATCGGGAATTCCAGTGATGGATGAAAATCAGGCACGCACGGATGGTTCACCATTCGGTTCGCCATTGGTTCGCCACAAGGCGGCCGTGCAGCGGGAATGCAGCAAAGCCGGCGCTCGGCCGGCTTTGCTGCAACTATGAGCTACATCAGAACTTGTACTCGACCGAGAGGCGCGCTACGCGCCCCAGCATGTCGGCCATGCTCGTCACGTAGCCGCCGCCGTAGGTGCTGTTGGCGGTGAGTGGCGGCCATTCCTCGGTGATGTTGTTGACGCCCAGGCTGATCGTGGTATTGGCGATGCCGGTATAGCGCAGGTTCACGTTGAACTGGCTGTAGTCGTCCACCTTCGTCAGCGTGGAGCCGGCGCGTGGCGTCACGTCGGTCACGCCGCGCTGGTAGCGTTGCGACAGCGTGGCGCGCCATGGTCCCTGGCCCCAGCTGAACGACGCCGTGTGCTTCCAGCGCGGATTGATCTGCGGCGCGCCGGCCAGGCCGGCATTCGGGCCCGCGCCGCCGAAGCGGCCGTCGTTCGAGATGATGCCGATGTTGCTGAACCACGGACCGTCCTTCTCGGCCTGGAATTCATACTTGTGGTACCAGGTGCCATCCATCTTGGCGTCGAAGTTGCCGTAGCTGGTGGCCGGGAAACGGTAGCTGGCCGAGATGTCGGCACCGCGGATGCGGCTCATGCCGCGGTTGGCCTGGCTGGCGATGATGTAGTCGATCGTGCCGTTCGCCCGTCGAATGATCTGCTCGGAGTACTTGGCCGGGTTCTGCTGCACCTCGGCGATCGTGACCGCGCCCAGCACGTCCTTGAGCTTCAGGCCCCAGTAGTCGACCGTGAGCGCCAGGTTCTTGACCGGCTCATAGGCGAAGCCGAACGAGAAGCCGCGCGATTTCTCCGGCTTCAGGAAACTGTTGTTCGGCGACTTGGTCCAGTAGTTGGTGACGACGTTGCAGACCTGCTCGGCCGTGTAGCCCGCCACCGGCGTGCCGCTGCCGGCAACCGTGGGCTGCGCGCTCGGGCACAGGACTGGATCGTCCATGTCCTGGGTGCGCACTTCCGGCGTGGGGTTCTGGATATCCATGATCGACGGCGCGCGGAAGCCCGTCGACAGCGAACTGCGCAGCAGCAGCTTGTCGATCGGCCGCCAGCTGGCCGCCAGCCGCGGGTTGACGGTGGTCTGCTTCAGGTCTTCGTAGTAGTCGGCGCGCACCGCGCCGTTGATCGAGATGTTCTCGGTGACCGGCGCTTCCACTTCGCCCAGCAGCGAGGCGATGTTGCGGGACAGGCGGCGCGCCACGCCCTGCGGCGATTCGCCGACCAGGTCGTGCACCACCACGTTGCCGGACGCATCGATGTTGTAGCTGCCATCGGCCTTCAGGCCGATATAGTCGCGCGGCGCATCGTAGGTGCGCGCG
>DASVVD010000228.1:0-16562 GCA_036386715.1 Pseudoduganella sp. | reverse complement strand
TGCGCGCGGTTGAAATTCTCCGCATTGCTGCTGCCCGGCGGCGTGAGCTGGAGCGTCGCCACTTCAGACCGTTCGTCGAAGCGGTACAGTTCGGTAACATCCACCGGATTTTGAAAGACGAGTACCGGTTTTCCGTCCTCCCCCAGCACGGGGGTATGCACCGTGCTCCAGTAGCGCTCCTCGAATTTTCTTCCTTCCGGGGTCTCAACGGGAACCGCATAGCGCACAAACGCCGTTGTATCCGGCTCGCCTTTTGCCAGCGCACGCAGCAGCGACGCTTTTACTTCGGAAATATCCGTGCTTTCCGGATTTTCCGGGTTTTCCGGAAAAGCCTCGAACACGTATCGCCCCACGATCTCTTCCTCTGTTCGTTTCACCGAACGCAGGTAAGCGCCGCTGGCGCCGATGATCGTGAGGTCGGGTGCCATCACGAGGTAGGGATACGGTGATGCGTGGAAAAGAGCCCGATAATCGTCGAGAGTCATCATTGGCCCATTCTCTCATGGCCGCCGCTGGTTCAGCGCCGCAGTCCGCTGGCGGCATTCGCGGGCCGCGCAGCTTCGACGAAACAGGAATGCAGATCCTGCACACCTTGACTGCTGAAGCGATCCACCGTATCGGGTTCAGGCGAGTGACCGGTGCTGTTCGAAGCCGTCGGCACAAGCGCCAGGGCAGCCATGGACCTTTTGGCGGCTTAAAACGGCGGCGGCAATTCCAGCGACAGGGTCGCGCTGCCGATCGCTGCATTGTCGCCCGCGGCACGCACTTCGAACATGCAATCGCGGAAGGTGAACCACGCCGGGACGCTGAAGATATGGTCGACCGTGTAGTCCGGGCCGCACCAGCCATCGGGCGGCGCCACGGCCGCATCCTCGTAGGTGATCCAGTCGATTTCCCTGCCATGCGCCCACAGCGACAGCGCCAGCTTGCGCAGCGGCGCCGCCGTCTGCGCCGTGATGCTGACCCAGACGCACAGCTCGGCCACTGCGCCAGGGCGGTCCAGCAGGATGCGGTCGTGCGCGCCGTCGATGAAGTGCAGCGACTGCATGTCCGCGTTTTCCACACCATCGACGAATGCGCAGGCCAGGCGGCGTTCCTCCATCAGATGTTCTCGCTTTTCTTGAGCACCACCCGGCCGATCAGCAGGCACGTGACGCCGTCGCACAGCTTGCGGGGAAAGCGGCGCCCGTCGGGATTGTCGGAGGTGAGCCACCAGTTGCCGGCATCGCGCGTGAGCCGCTTGACCACGGTTTCTCCTTCGTAGTTGACGGCGAATACCTGGCCATCGGCAGGCGCCTTGTCGGCCGTGTTCACCACCACCAGGTCGCCCTTGTACAGCCGCGGTTCCATGCTTTCGCCGGTCACTTCAAGGGCCAGCAGGTCGTCCGGATCGAAGCGGTTGCGCGCCAGCCAGTCGGTTTCCACGCCGAACGAGGCACCCGCTTCTTCATCCGGTTCGACGGCAAAGCCGACGATGCCGGCGGACAGCCGCAAGCGCACGCGGCGGATCTGCACCATGCCGGGGCTGTGCGCATCGACCGGGCGCACGCGCAGGAAATTGGGCGCCGCGCCGGCTTCCTCGGCCAGCGCGATCGCGCCATGGTCGAAGAACATGGCCGGCAGCGACAGGTCGTTCTCCAGCTTGCGGGCGATCTTTTCGCTGAACGCGCGGCCCTCGCGATAGGTCGATGACAGGATCTGCGAGATGCGTGCCTCGCTCCAGCCGCTGGCCTCCGCCAATGCCTTGCGCGTGCCGCCATGCTGGTCGCGGATCAGGGAAGTCAGCCGTTCTCTTCGATGTCGGTAGATGTTCATACAGGGTAATTCACTCGGGATCAGTGAGAGATTGTCGGATTGTGATGGAAACCGGTCCACGGAAAAACCTTCCGCCGGACGAGTTTTCGATTGGATTAGCAAACGCTTGACTCTGACTATAGCAATTGATAAAGTCGATTGCAAGCGGTCTGATGCTATTTGGGTTCACCCAAGCAACAGTTGAGCACGGCGGGCTGCGATATCCACCAGGAGACAGGGCATCATGACCATCGTAATCAGCGCGGCCGGCAGCGCGCTTCTCACACTCTTTGCGGCGCCGTTGCTGGCCGGCGCGCTCGCCTGTGTGCTGACGTTCCTGTTCATGTGGCCGCGCACCCGCCGCGAGGGGTGGGTGCGGTTCATTTGCGCCACGGCGATGGCCGGCATCCTCGGGCCGTTCCTGCTGGTGGCGCTGCACTCGTGGTGGCCCACGCTGTTCGTCTCGGCCGGTTCGGTCATGGCGCTGTGCGGCATCGATCCCGCGCTCGGCGTGGCGGTGGTGGCGGTGCCGCTGCTGGTGGTCGCGGGGCTGCCCGCCTGGTGGCTGCTGGGTGGGGTGGTGCGCTGGCTCGACCGGCGGCGCGACCAGGATATTGCCGAGATGGCCCGTGCCGCGGCGCAGGCGGTCAGGGAGATCCGCAATACGCTATGAAGTATGGCTCGGCCGGGCCAGGCGTGCTTGCGGCCGTTTCAGCGCGCCAGCACCTGGGTCCAGTACAGGGTGCCCCGCGCCGGGCTGACCGCATAGGCAACGCCCATTTCCACGAACGCCGCGTTCATGATGTTGGCGCAATGGCCCGGGCTGTCCAGCCAGCCTTCGACGGCTTCCTGGGCGGTGCGCTGGCCGGAAGCGATGTTTTCACCGATCGTGCGCCACCGGTAGCCCGCTTGCAGCGCACGGTCGCCGACCACGCTGCCGTTCTTCTGCTGGTGCTTGAACCAGCGCAGCTGCGCCATGTACTGGCTGTGCGACAGGGCTGCCGCATCGAGCGCGTGGTTCAGGCGCAGCGGCGGCGCGGCGGCGAACTGTTCGTCGCCGCACTTGCGTGGCGCGGCACGGGCGGCATTCACGGCGGCCAGGGTGGCTTCGCCCACGCCTTCCGGCGCAGGCAGTTCGCGCCGCTCCGGCCGCGCCAGCACCACGTGCCAGCCATCGGCCACGCGGATCGTGCCCACGGCGGAAATGCCGGCGCCCAGCAGGCGCGTGCAATACTTCTCGCGTAGCGCCTGCATCGCTTCGGCCGGTTCGCTGGCGCCGGAGACGAACAACGCCTCGGCATGCTCGACCGGGTAGCCGGCCTGTTCCAGCGCAGGCTCCAGGAACGTGCCGGTGGCGATGTGGATCTGCGACAGTACAGGCTCTACGGCAAGTGGCGGCACCGGTGCGGCCGGCATGCCGGCGCAGCTACCGGGAGCGGCGCGATAAGCGTTGATCAGCGTGGCCAGGCCGGGCGCGTGCGGCGCGTGCGCGGGCAGGGCGATGGCGGCCACGGGCAGCAGTGTGAGAGACAGCGCGGCAAGCCGTGCCGCAATGTTCCTGGAATGTAATGGATGCACAATATTGCCGAAAGATGAATTGACGATCGTGGAGATTGCCGTGTAAAGAGCGATTTTGCCGCAACTGCCTACGGCTGCGCAAGCGCTGGATTCTGGTGTTCGATAGCATGTGCCGGAAGCCCTGACTGGCACTGGCGGTGTTAAGCTGGCGGCTCGATACGAACCTGCCTGCCGATCTTGCCTTTGTCATCCGCCGCACCGATTCCCGATCCCTCCGTATCCCAGGTGGAACTCGACCTGCATGCCGTTTATAGCCCCGCCAGTTCACCATGGGGCGTGCGCGCTTGGCGCTGGCACATCATGGCGGGAGGCCTCCGCGTGGGCACGATCAGCTTGCGCGACGGTCACACCCGCGTGTTCACGCACCTGCTGGGGCATGTCGGGTTTGCCGTCGACGAAGCGCACCGCGGGCAGGGCTTTGCCGGGCTGGCAGTAAGGGCGCTGCTGCCGGAAGCGGCCAGGCTGGGCCTCGGCACAGTGTGGATTACCACCACGCCGGATAACATTGCCTGCCGGCGCACGCTGGAAGGCCTGGGCTGCGTGCTGATGGAAGAGGTGCCGATTCCACCCTGGTATGCCACCTATTCGCGGGGCGAGCGCATCAAGCTGCGGTACCGGCTGGCCATCATCTGATGAAGCACCTGCTAAAGTACCTGGCGAAGCCCCCTGACGAAGCGCCTGACGCGGTCAGCGGGCAGGCACGAATGAAAAATGGCCCGCCGAAGCGGGCCATTCATGTGTAAAACGTGACTAACCGTGTGTGAAGGTGATTAGGCGATTACTTCTTGACCGAGTTGTCGTCGGCGTTGCTTGGATTGCTCGGCGACGTGCCAGGCGTGGCGGTCGACGGCGTGTTGCCGCTCTGGTTCCACTGGCCCGAACCGGTCGAACCCGATGCACCGGAACCCGATGCGCCGGAACCGGAAGTGCTGGAGCCGGAAGTGCTGGAGCCGGAAGTACCCGAACCGGAAGTGCTGGAGCCCGAGGTGCCCGAGCTGGTGGCGCCGCTGCCGGACGTTGCGCCCGAGCCGGTTGCCGAGCTGTCGCCCATGCCGCTGGAGTCCGTGCCGGTGGTGCTGCAGGCGGCCAGGCCGAAGCACAGGGCTGCTGCGAAGAACGCTTTGGTCATGTTTGCTTTGGTCATGATGAATTCCTTTTTGGGTGAGTTAATGGGTGACTCGAGTGTTGATCCTAGCATCGGATGGAGCGGGACCGCGTTTCGTTACCCTGTGAAAAAGCCTGTTTCCAAGAAGGGAAAGCACGATTTTCAACCGTGCGTGGATTGACAGGCTCGTAGGCACGTGTCAGCATATATTGCCGTGCATCAACCCGCGATGCATTGCACGGATTCATCGCTCCGATGCATTGCTTCGACGCATTGCACCGATTCATCGCACCGATTCATCGCACATCTCGTGCTCTTTACCAAAACGGAGTCCCGATGGAAGCTCTTGCTTTCGACCAGCCCGACCTGGCGCAACGCCTTGCCGCGCTTACCGAGGAACAGCTCGACGAAGCCACGTTCGGCATCATCGGTTTCGATGAGGCGACCGTGGTGCGGCGCTACAACCGCTACGAGTCGCAGGCGGCCGGCCTGTCGCAGCAAAGCGTGGTGGGACAGCCGTTCTTCACGAGCGTGGCGCCGTGCATGAACAATTTCATGGTGGCGCAGCGCTTCGATGAGGCGCAGGCCGACGGCGTCGCCCTGGACGAAACGATCTCCTATGTGCTGACGCTGCGGATGCGCCCGACCAAGGTGCGCCTGCGCTTGCTGGCACTGCCCGGCGCCGCCACGCGCTACGTGCTCGTGCAGCGGCAGCCGTGAACAGCGGACCCTCGGCCGGCCCCGGCCTGCCTTCCGGCACGTCCGGATCCGATGACGGTCCGGACCTGGCGGCCGAACACGAGGCGCTGATGCAGTTCCTGTACCTGGCGCCGGTCGGCCTGGTGCAGGCCGGGGCCAATGGCGCGATCACCCTGAGCAACCCGATTTCGGCCCAGCTGCTGATGCCGCTGTCGCGCGACGGCTGCCTGGACAACCTGTTCACGGCGCTGGAGGACGTGGCGCCGGACCTGCGCACGCTGTGCGAGCAGTTCACGGCGCCGCGCGGCAGGATCTGCGATGGCCTGCATATCCACCTGCATGGCGGCGGCGGGCGCGCCGGGCCGCGTATCCTGGCGCTGTCGATCGTCAAGCTCGACGCGGCCCGCCTGATGGCCGTGCTGCAGGACGTAACGTTGCAGGTGGAGCGCGAACGCCAGCTGCGGCACAGCGACGCGTGGCTGGCCGCCCTGCTGGCCAGCATTTCCGATTTCGCGCTGGTGAGCCTGGACCGTGCCGGTCGCATCGAGCAGTGGAACGACAGCATCGGCCGTGTGACCGGGCACACCGCGGCGGTCGTCGGCCAGTCATATGCGGTATTCGAACCGGCCGAAACCGGCACGCCGGAACGCGCACGCGACGGGTTGAAGGAGGCTGACGTGAACGGCTGGAGCGTGGACGAAGGCCTGCGCATGCGTGCCGACGGCACGCCGTTCTGGGCCAGCGCGATGCTCACGCCGCTGCCGGAACGCGACCCGGCGGCACCGGACACCGATCCGGCCTATACCCTGGTGCTGCGCGACATCACCGACCGGCGCGATGCCAGCGAGAGCTGGCGCCAGGCCGTGTTTGCCGACCATCTGACGGGCGTGGCGAACCGCCGCGGCTTCTTCCATGCTGCGGAGCTGGAACTGGGCCGCGCGCGGCGTTGCCCGCGGCCGGTGGCGCTGGTGTTGTTCGACCTCGATCACTTCAAGCGCGTCAACGATACGCACGGCCATCCGGTCGGCGACGCCGTGCTGCGCGCGTTCGCGGAAGCCCTGCGCACGACGTTCCGTACTGTCGACGTGGTGGCCCGGCTGGGCGGCGAGGAGTTCGCCGTGCTGCTGCCGTCGACCGACATGGCGCAGGCATGCGCCGTGGCGCGTCGCCTGCTGGCGGCCGTGACGGACCTCACGGTGCGGGTCGATGGCGCGGCGGTGACATTCACCGTCAGCGCCGGCGTGGCGGTGTGGGACCCGCACACCGGCGGCATCGACGACCTGCTCAAGCGCAGCGACCGTGCCCTGTATGCGGCCAAGGCCGCCGGCCGCAACCGCGTGGTCGGCTGGACCGCCGACCTGCCAGGCGCCGCCGCATGATGGAGCACGACGACAAACTCGCCTACGAGGCGCTGGTGCAGTTCCTGTACCGCACGCCGATCGGCCTGCTGCAGGCCGACAGCGAAGGCGCCATCGACATGCTGAACCCGATGGCCGCGCAGCTGCTGATGCCGCTGGCGCCGGACGGTGCGCTCGACAACCTGTTCGCCATCTTCGACACGACCGCGCCGGACCTGCGCGCGGCGGTGGCACGTTGCGACACGCCGTCCGGCGTGGTCGTGGAAGGCTTGCGGATCAATGCGCCGGACGGGCGGGAAGGGCCGCAGGTGCTGTCGCTGACGGTGATGAAGATCGACCCGACCCGCCTGATGGCCGCGGTGACCGACATCACGCTGGCAGCGCAGCGCGAGCAGGAGCGGCTCGCCAGCCGGCTGTCGTCTGCGGCGCGCACCGATGCGCTGACGCGGATGCCGAACCGCAGCGCCGTGCACGAGGAATTGCGCAGGATACTGAACCGGGAGAAAGGCCGAAGCAGCGCCAGGGACGACGGCGGCTTCGCGGTGCTGTTCATGAACTGCGACCGCTTCCGCCAGGTGAACGACACGCTGGGCCAGGCGATGGGCGACCAATTGCTGGTGCTGGTGGCCGAACGGATCCGCAATGTGCTGCGCCCGCCCAGCGACCGCATTTCGCCGGGCCAGCGCGGCGGGCAACTGGCGGCGCGCGTGGGCGGCGATGAATTCGTGGTGGTACTCGACGGGCTGCGCCGGGTCGAGGATGCCGAAAGCATTGCGACGCGGCTGATCGGTGCGATCGGCCGCGGCTACCACATCGATGGATATGACGTGGTGTGCAATGTGAGCGTGGGCATTGCCTGGGGCGAGGGGCACGAGCCCGACGCCATGCTGCGCGATGCCGGCATTGCGATGGTGGAAGCCAAGCGCGGCGGCGGTGCGCGCTTCGTGCGCTTCGAGGCGGAGATGCGCGAGCGGTCGGCGCGCCGCACCGATATCGAGACCGACCTGCGCCAGGCACTGCAGGGGGACCAGCTGTTCGTGGTGTACCAGCCGGTAGTAGGGCTGCAGGCCAACGGCGATACCGACCGCTCGGCCGGCGTGGAGGCGCTGGTGCGCTGGCAGCACCCGGTGCGCGGCATCGTGCCGCCGTTCGAATTCATCGGCGTCGCCGAGGAGTGCGGGCTGATTTGCGCGCTGGGCGACTTCGTGCTCGAACGGGCATGCCGCGACTTCGTGGCGTGGCAGGGGGAACTGGGCGGCCTCGCGCCGCGGCTGCTCGCGGTGAACCTGTCGCGCGCGCAGCTCGGCCAGCGCGAATGGGCCGCTACCGTGGCGCGCATCCTCGGCGAAACCGGCATGGACCCGCAGCGCCTGCAGCTCGAAGTAACGGAAAGCCTGGCGGCGCAGGACACCGATGTGCAGCAGCGCCTGCACGAACTGAAGGCGCTCGGCATCACGCTCGCGCTGGACGATTTCGGCACTGGCTATTCGTCGCTGGCCAGCCTGCACCTGCTGCCGGTGGACACGGTGAAGATCGACCGTTCGTTCGTCAGCCAGAGCGAGACGAGCCAGCACCACCGCGTGCTGATCGAGGCCACCGTGAAGGTGGCGCAGAGCCTGGGCATGAGCACCGTGGCCGAGGGCATCGAGACGGCCGAGCAGGCCACCGTGGTGCGCACACTGAAGTGCGACAAGGGGCAGGGCTACCTTTACAGCAGGCCGCTGCCGCAGGATGCGCTGGCCGACTGGCTCAGGCAGCCCGGCGTTTCCTGAACCGCGCCATCGCGCGGGCCGCGAACGGCAAGGGCAGTCGCGGCAGGTTGGCCGGGTGTGCCGGATCGGCCAGGAAGTCGCCCAGCACTTCCTCGAACAGCCACGCTTCCTGCGCGTAGTGGCGCTGTCGCATCGCGCCCGGCTCGCCGAGCCAGCGCAGCGCGAACCAGTCGGCCAGCAGGTCTCCCTGTGCCTCCATGTTGAAGTCGCCCAGGCGGCGGTTCGGCAGCAACACGTAGCGATAGGACAGCCCGGCGCGCAAGGCGCCGCGGCACATTACCGGGTAGCCCAGCTGCCACTGCCAGACGTGCACCATCTCGTGCATGAACCACAGCAGGCGCCAGGCCGGCTCGCGGGAAAAATCGGCGCAGTAATCGTCGGGCAGGAACCAGACATGGCCATCCGGCGCCATGGCCGTGTGGCGCCACTGCCAGCCAAAAAACCACCCGCGCGCATGGATGCGCACCCGCGCATAGTCGACTGCCGCGCCGAACAGCTGGCGGCAGCAGGCGATTTCACCGTCGGTCAGCGGGCGGGAGACGTGGCGCATCGCGGCATCATTATTGTCGGTAATGTTTCCAAAAATCGGGGACAGTCCCCGATTTTCGGCAACATTGCCCGGAATCGGGGACTGTCCCCGATTTTAGGCAATTGTTTGCAGGAAGTTGATGATTTCGCGGTTGACGTCGGCGGCGTGCGTGATGGGGGCCATGTGGCCGCCGGGTGTCTGGCGCGTGCTGGCGCGGGGCAGGGCAGCGGCGAGCCGGGTGGCGACGGCGTGGGTGGAGGCCGGGCCGGCGCGGCCGGTGAGCACGAGCGCGGGGATATCGATTGCCGCCATGTCGCGCAGCGTGGCGGGTTCGCCGAGCAGTGCGGTGAAGTCAAGCTTGACCTTGGCCACCTGGGCCGTGAAGCGTTCGCGCACGGGGGCGGGCAGCGCGTCGAAGGCGGCGGGGCCGTTCCAGTAGTCGATGAAGCGCCGTGCCGCGTCTTGCGCGGTGGCGGCGGCTTCGATCGCGGCGATGACGGCGCCCACTTCGGCGCGTGCGGGATCGGCCGCGTCCAGCAGGTGGAAGGCGACCGGTTCGAACACGGCCAGCGAGCGGATCCGCCCCGGTACCGTGCGTGCCAGCCGCAGCGCCGTGGCGCCGCCGTAGGAATGGCCGACCAGGTGGAACGGTTCGTCGGCGCCGAGTTGCGCGGCCAGTGCGGCCTGGACGGCATCGGTTTCATGGGCCAGCGAGAAGTCCGCACGCATCGTTTCATCAGGGAAGGGCGCCTTGCCGTAGCCTAGCAGGTCGAGTGCGATGAAGCGGTAGTGCGCCTCGTGCGCGGCCATCAGCGCGGCCCACTGGCTGCGGGCACTCATCGAGCTATGCAGGAGGACAACGGCGGGGCGGGGGCGGTGGCTGGAATCGGGTGGGCTCATGGCGCTTCGCGGAATCGGCAGAGCGCGCATTATAGTAGAGCTGGTGGGAAGGCAAGCGGGACGGCCGGCCCGGCAGGGCGGGCGTCGTCCCGTTCGCCGGCGCGTGCGGCCGCGCCGGCGAACATGCGATCAGGCGTCAGGCATCAAGCAAGAGGCATCAGGCATCAGGCATCAGGCATCAGGCAAGGCGACGGCGGCGACGGCGGGCGGCGGCGCCCACCAGGCCCAGGCCGGCCAGCAGCATCGCGTACGTGCCCGGTTCCGGCACGGCGCTGATAGTGATGTTGTCGACAGCGACGTCGAAATCGGTGAAACCGTACGCGTAGCCCGGCTTGTAGGTGGTGAACGCGACTTCATCGACACCGGCCAGCACGCTGGCGAACGTGCGGTCCGCCGGCAGGAAGGGGCTGCCGACCGCATCCTCGGCGCCATAGCCGCCCCAGCCCGCCGGCAGGCCGGTGGCCGACGTACCGTCGATGGTCACGGAGAAATGCTGCCAGCCTCCCACCGAGGCGTCCAGCGTACCGATCGTGTACCACACGCTGGTGTAGGGCAGGCCGCTGGGGGCGTTATCGTAGTCGCGCAGCTCGAGCACCAGGTCGCGCGTGACGTCCTGGCCGAAGTAGCTGACCTGCTGGGTCAGCACGTCGATGCCGAACGTGACGGCCGGCGCCGCCGTGAAGTCGCGCACGACGTCGGTGTTGGTGCTGTTGGCAAAGGTGATGCCGAAGTTGTTGATGACGGTGCGGTAGGCGGGTGCGTCGTTGCCCAGCGTGGTGTCGATGGCGGAGTAGCCGACGCCGTCCGCCGGCTGGGTTCCCTGCCAGCCTTGCGTGCCGGAGGAGAAATCCGTCGTGGCCGCGGCGGCACTGCCCGCGGCGAAAGCCAATGCCAACACCATGTAAGCCTGCTTCATCTTCATGTCAATCCTTGTTGTGGTTGAGTGAGCACCAAAATGCCGCGACCGGGATCGCCGGCACGGTTGATTTGTGGTCAACGCGGCAAGTCATTCTCGGCAGGAGGGCAACCGGGTGTCAAAGGAGAAACATGAATTATTTGTAACAAAGTGCCGCAGTAATACGGCTGTGTCCGCTTGGGAAGGCGGTACTTGGCGGGGAGCTGCAATAAACTCTGGTAGCAGTTTTGGTAGCGCTAGCTAAGGTAGGACGGTTTTCACTCTGCAAGCGATTGCAGCGCACGCGCTGCCGGGTGGAATCCCGCAGTGACTTTATTCGTGCAAGCCGGGGTGTATCCCTGGCACCACAATCAGTCGAGGCTGGCCTGGCGCAGCGGCCCGCTCCTGTCTTCCAGTTCCAGTTTCAGCCTGGCGGCCTTCAGCGTGGCCACGTCCACTTTCGGCGACGCGCTGTAGAGGGGTGTCCTGGCCCGTTGGCTCTGGTCGACTTCGGCCGCCGGCAGGGTGTAGTGTTCCTTCACGACCTGAGGGCGCCCCGGCTCGATCGCAGGCAGCGTGGCACCATCGCCGCTGACTGCGCCGGTGGCCGTTGCGTCGCCGACCGGCGCCGTATCGGCGGGCACGGATTCGATCACGGCGCACGGCTTGTCGGACAATACCGTGGCGCCATTCGGATCGACGCACTTGTAGATCTGGTCGCTGGCGAGCGCGCCCGAGCCGGCCAGCATGGCCAGGCTGAGCGTGATGGGAAGAATGGTGCGGCGCATGGTTCACCTCCTGTTCGAACGATGGAGGCAGTGTGCGCCACGGTCACGCCCGGGTCTGTTCGCCAGCCCACGATCGGGCGGAGGACCAGTCCTACAATGCGTGCGCTATGGTTGCGATGGCTTTGCCGGCGGCTCAGGCATTGCCTCGGCGACACCCGGGATCGGTACCGTTGGGCGGGCAAACTTGCCTTTCAGCGCGTCCACGCCGGATTGCGGCCTGGCCAGCGCGCGCAGCTCGATACGGTCACGCTGCCTGGCCGCGCTATCGATGCCCAGCGTGCGGTCGCGTTTCTGCACCATCGACGGCATGGCCTCGCCTTCGCGACTGAACGACCATGCCAGTTTCGCCTCGCCCAGCGGCAGCGCCTCGCCGGTATGGCCTTCGTGGCCGGTGTTCCAGGTATGCCAGGTCTTGCCGTAGCTGTTCATCTTGGACTTCATCAGCGCCTTTTCGGCTGCGTCGGGCAGGCCCGGGGCCACCAGCTGGCCGCTGAGGATTTCGCCATTGTGCGGGTGCCAGAACTTGCGCTCGGCTGCCGGCAGCAGCTGGTAAGCCTTCTCGGAGATGATGTATTCGATACCATTCATGTTGGCCGCGGCCGTGTTGCCGTCGAACAGGATGCACTGCGCGAAGTCCTCGTTGCGCTGGTGGCACCAGTGGTGGGCTTCCATCTGCAGTTCGGGCTCGTCCTTCATGGGGTGGAAGCCCACCAGGTAGATGTCGAAGCCGCGCATCGGCGCCGCGCCTTGCAGGATCTTCGCGCCGGCTTCCAGCACCTGGGTCCTGGTGCTTTTCGGCGCACCGGCCGGGCCGACGGATGGCGGCACGGATTGCTGGGCCAGGGCAGGAACTGCCAGTGCGCACAGCATGACAAACAGTGGTTTCATGGGTTCTCCTTTGGGCGCCCATGCTACGACGGCGGGCCGGCTGACGGCGCACAGCTACAGTATCGTGATCGAGCCTGGCGAGCTGCGCCCTGCCGCCTCAGCGCTACAGGGCGCCGCGGTCGCGCAGCAGGTTGTGCCATGCTGGTACGGCGGCGCTCCAGAACGCGGCGATCGTGTCTGCGCGGAGTTCCAGGCCGAGGAAACGGGCGGCGGGCAACAGGCTGTCCGCCAGCAGCTGCGCAGGTGGCGCGCCGTTGTCGAACGCCGCCGCGCCGGTCTGCTTCGACAGCTTTTCGCCATCGGCATTGACCACCACCGGCACGTGCAGGTAGCGCGGATGCGGTGCGCCCAGCAGGTCCTGCAGGTAGAGCTGGCGGGGTGTGGAGTCGAGCAGGTCGGCGCCGCGCACGATGTCGGTGACGCCTTGCACGGCATCGTCGACGACCACGGCGAGCTGGTAGGCCCAGAAGCCGTCCGCGCGGCGGATCACGTAATCGCCGACTTCGGCCGTGATGTCCTGCTCGACATGGCCGTGCCAGCGGTCCTCGAAACCGATCACGCAGGCCGGGTGCTGCGGGGTGCGCAGGCGCAGCGCGCGCGGCACCTTGCCGGGCGCCAGGCCGGCGCGGCACGTGCCCGGGTAGACCAGCGTTGCATTGGGCGGGAGGGCGTGGCCGGTCTGCGGGCGGGCCTGCAGGCAGGCTTGTGAGTCGGCGATCTCCCGGCGCGAGCAGCCGCACGGGTAGATGTGTCCAGCCAGTTGCGCGAGCGCCGCCTCGTACAGGTGTTCGCGGCGCGTTTGCCACGTCACCTCGCCATCCCATGCCATGCCGCAGCGCTGCAGCGACGCCAGGATGTGCTGGTCGGCACCGGCCACGTTGCGGTCGCGGTCGACGTCCTCGATACGCACCAGCCACTGGCCTGCGTGCACCTTGGCGTCGAGGTAGCTCGCCATCGCCGCCACGAGCGAGCCGAGGTGCAGGGGCCCGGTGGGGGACGGGGCGAAGCGGCCGATGTAGGAAGTGGTGCGCGAAGTCATGCGCGAAGTATCGGGGAACGGGCGGCGGGGCGTCAACCGGCGCCGGCGGGGCACGGACGGGTTACAGACGGGCCACTATAGGGCCACTGCGGGGCCACTACAGGGCGTGCGTGCCCGGCCATGCGCCATCGCCCGGGATGACGGCGGGCTTGTCGTGGTGCCGTTACCTGCGTTCGGTCGAGAACACCAGCAGCCCGGCGGCGGGGAACATCAGGCCCGTCATCAGCACGCCCTGCCAGCCATGGTGGGCATACATCCAGCCGCCCACCGACGAGCCGAGCGCGCCGCCCAGGAAGAAGATCGCCATGTACAGGCCGTTCAGGCGCGAACGCACGTCGGCGCTGAGCGCATAGATTGCGCGCTGGCCGGTGACGAGGCTGGCGGAGACGGCGCTGTCCAGCACGATCGACGCGGCCACCAGCACGCCCAGTTCGAACGTGCGGCCGCCATGCAGCAGCAGCGGCACGGCGAACGACAGCACGCCGGCGACCAGCGCCATGGCCGTCGTCGAGCGGGACTTGCCCTGGTCGGCACGGCGGCCGGCGAGCGGCGACACCAGGGCGCCGGCCACGCCGACCAGCGCGAAGATCGCGATGCCGGTCTGCGACAGGCCGAATGCCGGGCTGGCGAGGATCAGCGGCACGGTGGTCCAGAACAGGCTGAAGGCGCCGAACATGCAGAACTGGTAGGCCGAGCGGCGGCGCAGGATCGGCGTGGTCTTGAGCAGGTGCCACAGCGATGCCAGCAGCGCAGGGTAGGAGATCTGCTGCGAGTTGCTCTCGTCGGCGGGATCGCGCCGCGGCAGGCGGCGCTGCAGCACCAGTGCCAGGCCGGCGGTGACCACCGCGGACAGCACGAAGATCACGTGCCAGTTGGAGGCGTCGGTGACCAGGCTGGCGACGGGCCGCGCCAGCATGATTCCCAGCAGCAGGCCGCTGACGACGGTGCCCACCGTCTGCCCGCGGGTTTCCTCGCGCGACAGGTGCGATGCAAACGGCACGATGATCTGCGCGGCCACCGAGCCGACGCCGATGCAGAACATCGCCACCAGGAACAGTGCCGCGCTGGTGCTGAATGCCGCCACCGCCAGCGCGCATGCGGTGCCCGCGAGCGCCGTGACGATCAGCTTGCGGTTCTCGACCAGGTCGCCGAGCGGCACGATGAACAGCATGCCGAGGCAGTAGCCCATCTGCGTGAGCGTGACGATCAGCCCGGCGGCACCGGGATCGAGTCCGGTCGCCCGGCTGATCGGCCCGACCAGCGGCTGCGCGTAATACAGGTTCGCGACGATCAGGCCCGTCGCCGTTGCCATCAGCCACACCATGGCGGCGGAGATATCTTTTTGTTCTTGTTGTTGCACGTGCACTGCGATTCCTTTTGTTGCTGAAAAACGTCGGTAAAACACCGGGGACTGTCCCCGATTTTAGGAAACATTTCCTGAAAATGGGGACAGTCCCCGATTTTTGGAAATACATTCTGACGGTACTAAATCGGTATGCCAAGCGCCTTGGCCCTGCTGATGGAATCAAAACGACTAACTGTTTTGTTGGAGATCAGCCGATTTGGAAGCACTCGTTGTGTAAAAACAGCGGGGGACAGTCCCCACTTTTTGGAAATATTTCCAAAAAAGAGGGACAGTCCCCGAATTTTGGTACGACAAAAGTTGCCGAAAAATGGGGGGCAGCAGGGAATTCGAGGAGCATAGCTCCTCGCCTGCGGAACGGTGCTGGCATGCATGCCAGCACTCCTTCCTGACCCCGAATCTTGGCAACTTTTGGCTGATGGCCTGGCGCGGCTGGTTAGCCGCGCAGGATGTCGCCGAGGATTTCGTAGGAGCGCAGCCGGGCGCGGTGGTCGTGGATCTGCGAGGTGACCATCAGTTCGTCGGGCCGGGTGCTGGCGATGAAGGCGTCCAGCTGGGCGGCGACGGTGGCGCGAGAGCCGATGGCGCTGCAGGACAGCACCGAGTCGAGCATGGCGTTTTCCTGCGGGCCGAGGGTGGCGCGGTAACCGGCTTGCGGCGGCGGCAGTTTCGACGGGCGGCCGGTGCGCAGGTTGACGAAGGCCTGCTGCATCGACGTGGCGAGGAGCTGCGCTTCGTCGTCGGTATCGGCCGCGAAGACGTTATAGCCCAGCATGACATAGGGTTTGGCCAGTTGCGCCGACGGCTTGAAATTGTCGCGATAGAACGCCACCGCCTGCATCATCATCTGCGGCGCAAAGTGTGAGGCGAACGCGTACGGCAGGCCGAGGTGGGCGGCAAGCTGCGCGCCGAACAGGCTCGAACCCAGGATCCACAGCGGTACCTTGGCGCCCAGGCCCGGCACGGCCAGCACGCGCTGGCGTGGCTCGTCGGACATATAGTCCTGCAGTTCCAGCACGTCCTGCGGGAATTCGTCGGCATCGGAGCCGAGGTTGCGGCGCAGCGCGCGGGCGGTGGTCTGGTCCGAGCCGGGCGCGCGGCCCAGGCCCAGGTCGATGCGGCCGGGGAATAGCGCTTCGAGCGTGCCGAACTGCTCGGCAATCACGAGCGGCGAGTGGTTCGGCAGCATGATGCCGCCGGCGCCGACGCGGATGGTCTTCGTGCCGCCGGCCACGTGGGCGATGACGACGGCCGTGGCCGCGCTGGCGATGCCCGGCATGCCGTGGTGTTCGGCCAGCCAGTAGCGGTTGAAGCCCCAGCGTTCGCCATGCTGTGCCAGGTCCAGGGTGTTGCGCAGCGATTCGCCGGCGTGGCTGCCCTCGGCGATGGGCGAAAGATCGAGTATGGAAAGTGGAATCATGAGGTTTTACGAGGGCCCGCGCCGGTGCAGCAAGCGTGGCCCTGCCTTTCAATGCAAGGTTCCCGTTTCGGGCGTGGCCGGGAGGCGAAACTCAAACGGTGTCGTGCATTGTCCCACGGCTGGCGCGTTCCTGCAGGAGGGCACGCAGCCGGGACGGCGCCAGCGGCTTCACGACATGCCGGTCGAAGCCGGCCGCCAGCGAGCGTTGCTGGTCCTTGTCCTGGCCCCAGCCGGTCACGGCCACCAGCAGGCAGTCGCGGTGGCGCGGTTCGGCGCGCAGCCGCCGCGCCAGCTCGTAGCCATCCATCCGCGGCATGCCGATATCGAGGAAGGCGATCTGCGGCTCGAAGCTTTCGGCGCAATGCAGCGCGGACAGCCCGTCGTAGCAGACATTGACGGTCTGCCCGGCGGCGATCAGCAGCGTGCGCAGCGTG
>DASVVD010000227.1:0-5640 GCA_036386715.1 Pseudoduganella sp. | reverse complement strand
TTCCTTACCGATGACATCCCCTTTGAAGACATGCTTCGGATTTATATGTTCGACGCCAAGATGACATTGGTCGATGGAGCCGTGCTCGGCGCAATGTATTCCACCGGCACGTTTGCCGGGCCGAGCCTGCAACCACCGAATGCGTTGACGTTTCGCTTCATTGGTGGCACTACTTGGCGCATGGCGCTGCTCGCCGGACCGGAATTTGCCCTTCCCTCGCTTTCCGATCCATTTGGTGTAAGCCGGCAGTTCAAATTCTCCAGGCATTTCCGAATAGAAGGCAGGCCGCAGCCTGAAGGAATGCGAGACTTTTCAGGTCAGGATGAAACCGCTGCAAGGACGTCGGCTGCCGCAGTGATGCGACGAAAGGCTTCGCGAAAACGCCTTTGAAAAATAAAATAACCCGTTCCTGATCAGCAGGAATACCGGCTGAATCCAGGCTCTAGTACGGTAGTTATTTAAAATTCGCTGCATGCGCATCGACTTGCCAACGATCGCATGCATCAACCACATCGCCGCTCCACTCCAGCCACCCGCCGTCATACACGGCAATCTCCGGCCACCCCATCAGCCACGCATAAAAGAACGCCAGCGAAGCCCGCCAGCCGGTGCCGCAATAAAACGCAATGCGCTGATTGCTGGTAATGCCGCCCTCCGCCCACATCGCAGCGATGTCATCGGCCGGCCGCATCGTCCCGTCGGCGCGATGGTAGGCGCTCATGCTGTTGACGTCGCCATCCTCGCCCGCCCGGCCCCATAGCGCCCCGGGAATATCGCCCCGCGCGGCGATATAGCTGTAGCCCGATACCTTCCCAAGAAATTCAGCCTCGCTGCGAATGCTCACCAGTGCCGCATCGGTTCGCCCGAGCAGCGCGCGGGCCTGCGCCTTGTCGACCAGGTACGCGGGATGCGCCGGAAACGGGATGCCGAAGCCGGCGGCCGGGGCCACCGGCGATGCCGGACCGCTTTCGCAGGGATGGCTGCCCGCCTGCCAGGCCGCGAATCCGCCATCGAGCAGCCGAACGTCCGCCACGCCGGCATACAGCAGCAGATGCGCCGCCCGCGCCGCGGCCAGGTTGTTGCGGCCATAGAGGATCACCGTGCTGTCGTGGCGAATGCCGTGGGCCAGCAACACGCCCAGCAGCACGTCGTCCGGCACCTTGTTCCACAGCGGCGCGCCTTCGATCGCGCAGGTGTCGAGATAGCCGGCACCGGGAATATGCGACGCCTCGAACAGGTGGCACCCATTGCACCCCACCTCGATCAGCCGGCAGTGATCTGGCAGCTCGCGGCGCGACGTCATTGCCGCAAGAGCGCAGGCGCTGACAAGCTGGCGGGCACGGACCAGATCCTTGCGGCAACCGGTAGCGGGATGTGGATAAAAGGAATTCAAGGCGATTGCCGGATGTTAACCGCATGCGGGCGCGAGTCGGGAAGCCGGCCATTATATCGCCGCAACAACTTTCCGCAGCCAGGAATTGCCGCGTGAAGACACGTCCAGCCCTTCCGGTGAAGCAAGCGCTACAGGAAACAAAGAGATTACACATTGCTGACGATCAGACACTGATTAGTATTTTCATGTTCTTTACAACGTATCGCGAAATTAAGCTTGAGTTAAATAACAAATCAGCAATAGTATTGTTGAGTTCTATTGCTTGATTTATATCAGGATCAATGCGAACGACCGCAGCCGTAAAAGGCGGCGGATGCAAAGGGATCACGACAGGAAGAGACACAACAACAAGACCGCTGCGTAGAGCAAACCAAGTCGCGAAAGGACATTGCATGAGAATCAAGCCGTTGACCCCGTCGAACCACGGCGGGTTGCAGCAGATGCGCACCAGGCCGGGCGTGAAATCCTCCCTGGCACTCTGTATCGCCCTGGCCTTCACCGCCGCCGCGCCGATCGCGCTTGCGGCGCAGGCGGAAAATCCGGCAGTGTCCGTCGAGCGCGCCGCGCCCTTCTGGCAAAGCACCGCCGTTCCGGCAGCCTCGCTGACCGTTGGCGGCGCGACCAAGACACCATCGCTCAAGCTCAAGCGTTTCCACGCCGCTACGCTCGACAAGCCCGGCATGAAGGCACTCACCGCCAGCGCGCCGCTGGAGCGCGGCGATGGCGAGATTCCCACCGCACTGACCATTTCGCTGCCCCACCCGGATGGCGGCTACCAGCGTTTCGCACTGGTCGAAGCGCCGATCATGGAAGCGGGCCTTGCCGCCAAGCATCCGGACATCAAGACCTACCGCGGCAAGGGCATCGATGATCCGAGCGCCACGCTGCGCATGGACATCACCAAGCTGGGCCTGCATGCTTCGGTGCGTTCGCCGAACGGCGGCTGGTACGTCGATCCTTACTACCACCTGGACGACAGCCTGTATGCCAGCTATCACAGCAGCGACCTGACGAACCAGCACGGCCCGCTCGTCGAAGCCGCGCTGGGCGAAGCGCAACTGACGCTGTCGCGCGGCTTCTACAAGGAAGGCGACAACCTCGAGGTGCGCGGCCTGAACTTCACGCCGGGCGCAAGCGTCAACATCACCGTGCGCGCCGACGGCGGCAGCAGCGTGCTGCAGACCGCGGTCGCCACGGCCGACAGCAACGGCGTGGTGTCGCTCACGCTGCCGGCCGGCAGCACCGGCGCCTTCGAAGTGGTGGCCAGCGATGGCCGCGCCACCAGCAGCGCCTCGTACCACGTGGTCGATGCCGCCTCGGCCGCCAGCGCCGCAACCGGCAACCAGCTGCGTACCTACCGCCTGGCCCTGGTCACCGATCCATCATATGCCACCTATTTCGGCGGCTCCGCCAACGTGACGGCCGCCAAGGTCACGCTGGTCAACCGCGTGACCCAGATCTACGAAGACGAAACCTCGATCCGCCTGGTGCTGATCGAAGGCACCGATGCGCTGAACCTGGATACCGACGCGCAGATGACCGGCACAAACGGCCCCTGCGGCGGCGCGGCCTGCTTCACCACATCGCAGGCTTCCGGCTGCGCCAGCTCCACGCTGTCGCGCAACCGCGTGGTGGCGGGCCTGCTGGCCGGTGCCAGCAACTTCGACGTGGGCCACATTGCGTTCGGCCTGAACGGCGGCGGTGTCGCCAGCCTGGGCGTCGTCGGCGGCAATGGCAAGGCGCAGGGTTGCACGGGCGTGCCCACGCCGGTCGGCGACTTTTTCGCGGTCGACTACGTGGCGCACGAGATCGGTCACCAGTTCTCGGGCAACCATACCTTCAACGGCGTCAACGGCAGTTGCGCCGGCGGCAACCGCAATCCGGAAACTTCCGTGGAAGTGGGCAGCGGCACCTCGATCATGGCCTATGCCGGCATTTGCGCCGCGGATAACGTCCAGCCGCACAGCGACCCATACTGGTCGCAGCGCAGTTTCGATGAAATCGTGGCCTATACGTCGAGCGGCGAAAGCGTGCTCAACGAAGTGCAGATGGGCGTGCTGCGCAACTTCACCACCAACGGCCAGCAGTTCCAGATCAGCTGGAACGGCAACCTGTCCGCGCCGATCGTGCGCGGCACGAACTTCACGGCCGCGGGCATCAGGGTCGCCATCCAGGCAATTTCCGGCTGGCCGGCCGGTGCCACCGCCACCGTCAGCGCCGTGTCGAACAACGCCTTCACGGTCACCTTCGGCGGCACGCTGGCCGGCACCAATGCCACACAACTGCAGCTGGTCAATTTCAGCAGTGGCGTCACCGGCTATACCGGCGAAATCACCGCCGGCGGCCTCACCACGCGCGGCGGCGGCACCACGGCCAGCGGCAACAGCGCGCCGCTGGTCACGGCGCCGGCAAGCTACACGATCCCGGTGCGCACCCCGTTCGCGCTGACCGGCAACGCCACCGATGCCGATGGCGACACGGTCACCTACCTGTGGGAACAGAACGACCGCGGCGGCGTGTCCGGCACGGCTCTGCTGAGCAACGTCAAGACGAACGGCCCGCTGTTCAGCCAGTTCGGCAAGCGTGCCCTGGTGTCGAGCACCGACACGATCAAGTACAACTCGCCCGGCCAGAACCACGTGACGACCAACCCGACCCGCGTGTTCCCGGACCTGGACCAGATCCTGGCCAACAACACCAACGCGGAAACCGGCGCCTGCCCGACCCCGGCCGGCACGCCGACCGCGGCCGATATCGAGTGCTATGCGGAGTTCCTGCCGACGGCCGCCTACGTGGGCTTCAACGGCACCAACGCCAATCCGGCGTCGCTGAACTTCCGGCTGACGGCGCGTGACGGCCGCGGCGGCGTCAACAGTGCCGACACGAAGCTGGTGCTGGCGCCGGCAGCCGGCCCGTTCCTGGTTACCTCGCTCAATGCGGGAACCACGGTGGAAGCCGGCACCGCGCAAACGGTCACATGGAACGTGGCCAACACCAACGTGGCACCGGTGGGCGTGGACAGCGTCAGGATCCTGCTGTCCACCGATGGCGGCAATACGTGGCCGCACACGCTGGCCGCCAGCACGCCGAACGACGGTAGCGCGTTGGTCACGCTGCCATCCCTGGCAACGGCCGCCGCGCGCATCAAGGTGGAAGCCATCGGCAACGTGTTCTTCGACGTGTCGAACACCAACTTCACGATCCGCCTGACGGGCGACGTCAACACCGACGGCGTCGTAGACTGTGCGGATCTGGGCGTCATCCGCGCCGCGTTCGGCAAGCACACCGGGCAGCCTGGCTTCGATGCGCGTGCCGACGTGGTCGCCGACGGCGTCATCGACGCGCGTGACCTGGCCAGCGTGGCCCGCCGCGTGCCGCAGGGAACCGTCTGCAACTGACCGCTGCCAGCTCCGATGGAGCGCCAACCGGCCTGGGGGGTTATCGCCTTCCCGGCCGGCAATACCAATAGTTGCCTAATAGTTGCCCAATAATTGCCCAACCGGGCAAGAAGGAGAAACAAGATGAGTGGATGGAAGAAATACCTGGGCGCGGCGCTGCTGAGTGCAGCCAGCCTCCAGGCTTATGCAGCAACCCTGACGCCTGTCGCGGCAGCAAACCCGGTCAGCATCGGCGAAACCGTCGTGCTCGATATCCAGCTGGCGGATGTGAGCGACCTGTATTCCTACCAGTTCTCGCTGTCGTTCGATCCCACCGTGCTGCAGGCCAGCTCGGTGGCGCTGGGCGATATCTTCAGCGGCAGCTCCACGTTTCCGTCGTTCGGGTTCATCGACAACGTCGCCGGCACGATCAGTTACGTTGGCAACACGCTGATCGGCAGTATTCCGGGTGTCTCCGGCGGCGGCAGCCTCGGCACGATCTCGTTCCAGGCGATCGGCGGCGGCAACTCGACGGTCACGCTGTCCGACGTGCTGCTTCTCGATAGCGGCATCAACGATATCGCCGCCACGGTCAACAGCGGCAGCATCCAGGTGCTGGCGGTGCCCGAACCGTCCACTTACCTGATGCTGGGCGTGGGCCTGATCGGCGTGGCCGCGCTGCGCCGCCGCCAGTTGGCCGGCCGCGCCTGACCGGCTGCCGAGGTAATCCAGGCAGGTCACACCGGTTTGCCTGACCCTGCCGGGCTGCCTTGCGCAGCCCGGTGTTTTTTATAACGCCGTTTCCCTTCGACAGCGCCGTTTCCCTTCGACAGCGCCGTTTCCCTTCGACAGCGCCGTTTCCCTTCGACA
>DASVVD010000226.1:0-1782 GCA_036386715.1 Pseudoduganella sp. | reverse complement strand
TGGCGGGGCTGGCGTCGCGGTCGGCATTGGCCAGCGGGCCGTCCTGTTCGCCCAGGCGGCCGGCCGCGTCGGAACGGTAACCGGTGGCGCGGCGCAGTTCCGCCGTCGCGCCCACGCCTTCGTAGTCCGGTACGAAGCCGGTCTGCCGCACCGCCAGCGGCAGGTGCGAGGTGCGCTCGCGCCCGTACAGGATGCGCGTTTGCGCCTCCTTGCCGGGTACCACGCTAGGGCGCGCGATCAGCGTAGGGCCCGCTGCGGTGACGCTGCCGTATTCGTAGCGCGCCTGCAGCTGCGCCTGGCCGGGGCGTCCGCCGCGGTAGGCCACCAGGCTGCGCCGCAGCACCCGTCCATAGCGGTCCAGCTCGCTCTGTGTCTGCTGCAGCGGCATGCCTTGCGCATCGAGCTGCGTCACCCCGGTCAGCCGCCCCAGTTTGTCGTAGGTGTAGCGCTCGTTGCTTGGCCCGCACAGCGCGCAGCCGGCGCCACGCACTTCCATCAGCCGGTAATCGTCGGCCATGGTGGCATAGCGGTAGACGGTCCGTCCGCCCTGGCTGTTGGTCACCGTGGTCAGGCCGGGGCGGTCGTAGCGCAGCGTTACCTTGTCGATATCGTTGGCATGGGTCGACAACACCGCCTTGCCGTCAGCCTGGTAGGCATACGTGGCGTAACGCCAGGTGGCGGGGCGGCTCCCGGAGGCGGCGCCCGCGATGCTGATGCCGGTCAGATAGGACGGATGGGCAGCGTCCTCGTAATGGTACTGGCGGCCCTCGGCGCCACCCGGGTAACGCACGCGCACCAGGTTGGCAACGCGCGCACGCTGCGCCACGCCGGCCGTGTCGTCATGTTCGTAGTCGAAGCGGCCCACCGGGCTGTCGATGGCGCGCACGCCGCGAAATTGCGCACCGGCGGCCTGCCGGCGCTCCGGATACACCAGCCGCAAGCTGCGCCCCTGGGGATCGGTCACCTTGACCAGCAGGCCCCTGGTGTCATACAGCAGGCTGAGGATTTCGCCGGTGGCCGCCTTGATCTGTACCAGCTTGCCGCGCTGGTCGAAGCTCAGCTCGCGGCCGTCGATCCAGCGCCACACATACTCGTCGCCGCCCTGCCGGTTGCGGCGGATGACGATGCTGCCGCGGGCAGGGTCGGCGCCGACGGCCCGCGCCGGGTTGACCAGGTCGCGGCTGAACATCAGGCTGCTGCCGTCGGCCTGGAATACCTGCAAGCTCTGGCCGCTGATCACCAGCTCGGTTTCGTAGGACAGTTTCCAGCCTCGCCCGAGCAGCCCCGGCAGCGCGCCGTTGTCGCTGTAGCGGCTGTTGTAGTGGCGGACAATTTCCAGCCCCAGCACGCCGGGCAGGGCGGCCATGTCTTCCTCCTGCTGGTACTTGTTGCCGGTCATCACATTGATCGGATTGCCGGCGCCGATGTTGACGCTGGCCGCACCGGCCTTCTGGCTGGACGGCGCGGTCTTGACGTCGCACTTGCCGGTCGGACCGGCGTCGCCCGGGCAAGCCACAGCCGTGCCGGCCGCCGCGGCCAGCATCGCGCCGACGATCCACCGCTTGCGCCATCCGGTGCACGCGATGACTCGCCATGGCGCCGCAGTTCCGGCGCTGGCCGGCAGCAACGAGTTCAAATGTCGGGTGATGATGTTCAAATGCGCTCCTGTTAAAACTTGTAAATGCGGCACGCCGCGTTCCGCCCGGCGGAGCGCTTCGGCCATTTGCGGCGCTGGCATGTCCCGCGGACTTGCAGGCTTGCTGCTGCTCATGGGCGTGACAA
>DASVVD010000225.1:0-1690 GCA_036386715.1 Pseudoduganella sp. | reverse complement strand
ACGGACGTGGCACCGGGCCGTTGCCGCTTGCCGACGCCAGCTCCCAGCCCTCGACATCGGGCTCGGTGCCCGCAAGTTGCCGCGCATGTGGCTGCGGGGAGAACGCGGCAGCCGGACCCGTTGCGGGCCCACGGGCGGATGCGGACTGTGCCGCGAGTTGTTCGCGCAGATCCCGCAGCAGTGCGCGCTGCTCCGCCAGCCCTTGCTGCAGCCGATGCAGTTCGGCGGAGAGCTCGGCGGTAGTGGGCCCGTTGCCCGGCGCCGGCGGGTCCTGCTGCGCGAGCGCGCTCAGCATGAACAGGGACAGGCCGGCCGAACCGGCACGCAGGGTCTGGGCGAACCGCATGCGACACTCCTCGTGGTGGCAGCCGCTCAGCGCGGCAGGATGGCGGTGGACAGCGACTGGCGCAGGCTGTCCCCGAAATTCATGTCCTTCAGGATCGACAGGCTGTTGACGGTGGCATCGATCGTGGTCTGGCTGAGAATCAACTGGTCGTTGGCGCTGTTTTGCAGCAGCAGGCCCGCCAGCGGTTGCGCCGCCTGGACCAGCGCATTGCCCTCGCCAATGCGGGCGATCTGGAATGTCGGGCGCGCCGCGTCGGCGGTCGACAACTGGCTGCTGGCGATCACGTTGCCGTTCAGGCTCAGCACCCGGTCGACGGCCAGCGACACAAGCAGCCCGTTGGCGGTGTCGAAGCCACCGCGCGCATCGGCCAGCACGCCTTCGGCGACCGGCGCCCAGTCGTCCGGTTGATCGGCGTCCGAGGCCCGGGCCAGTGCCGGTACCGATGCCAATGCGGTCCAGCAAAGCACCGACCACAGGCATGGCACGCCAATACGGGGCAGCTGCATCCACGGTCTCTTCATGACATGTCTCCTCAATGATTCGGACATCCTGGCCAGCCGGCACGAC
The DNA here is from genome assembly GCA_036386715.1 of Pseudoduganella sp. GTDB lineage: Bacteria > Pseudomonadota > Gammaproteobacteria > Burkholderiales > Burkholderiaceae_D > Rugamonas. The sequence goes on along the minus strand of DASVVD010000225.1, from coordinate 777 downwards.
ACCGCCCGGCGGACCAATGCGCGCCGATGCGGGCCGATGCGGGCCAATGCGCATGGGCAAAAGTGGCGTGCGGACGATGCGCGATGGATGCGCAAGGATGGATGCGCAAGTCGTGCTCGACAGAAAGTTCAGGGGCTAGAAATCGCCGGCATCGAGTTTCGGCAATGTCACGCGCCCGAGTCCCTCGCGGGCAAGGGCATCGCCAGGCTGCATGCGCGGCGCGGCGGCCCAGTCGGAAAGTTCATTGAACCGCGGTTTTCGCTTGCGGTCATGGATCACGAACAAGAGTTGGTTGAGCCAGATGGTTTCGAATGCTCCACGCGACAGCGCGCGCGTGCCGCCGGACGGGTCGCCGAGCAGCACGCGTCCGCCCTGCATTCCCTTGACGACGACAAAATGACGGTAACCGTGCTCGGCCACGAGCACGATCGCCGGGAAACCGGCTTTTGCAAGGCTGTCCAGCGACTGCTGGAAGCCATCGGCCGTGAAGCCGTGCGCGGCCAGGAATCGCTTCATGTCCAGCAGCGAGAAGCCTTCCTGGCGGATACGCGCCTGGTCGCCGCCGGCGAACATTTGCGCGAAGGCCTGCTGTTCGCTGATGGGATAGCCGTAGTGATAGGTCAGCAACGTTGCCAGCGCGGCCGAGCCGCAGCTGAAGTCGTATTGCTGGTGCACGGTCGACAGGTAACGCGATTCCTTCAGGCTCGTCACCCGCATCGAGACAGGGCTGCCGCCTGCGAACGGCAGGTCGGCGGCCCGCGCGGGCATCACCGCCGG
>DASVVD010000224.1:0-14055 GCA_036386715.1 Pseudoduganella sp. | reverse complement strand
GTCGCCAGGGCCGGCAAGCGCAAATAGAACGATAACGGGCGGCGCGCTGGCCGCGGAAACGCTGCTGGAACACGGCCACCGCAGGATCGCCGTCATCGCCGGCCCGTCGGACGCGCCGGACAACGTGGAACGGATCGAAGGCTTCATGAAGGCGCTGAGGAAAGGCGGCATCGATACCGACGGCCTGTGGATCGCCGAGAGCGATTTCTCGCCGGAAGGCGGCTTCGCCTGCGCGCAGGAACTGCTCGCCTCGGATTACGCATTCACCGCGCTGTTCTGCGCCAACGACGAGATGGCCGTCGGCGCACTGTCGCATTTCCAGGAAGCGGGCATTTCGGTGCCGCGCGACGTTTCCGTGCTCGGCTACGACGACACGCCCAGCGCGGCGTTTTCCGCGCCGCGCCTGACGTCGGTCCACATTCCGTGGCGCGACGTGGTGAAGGCTGGCCTGAACGCGCTGCTGAACCGCTGCTACACCGGCGAACGTCCGGTGGCACGGCGTTTCCCGCTCAGCATCGCGCAGCGCGCCTCGCTCGGGCCGGCACCCGTCGCCAGGGCCGGCAAGCGCAAATAGAACGATAACGGGCGGCGCGCCGGACTGGCGCGCCATTTTTTCGCACCAGTATGGAAAGCTTTCCAGATATCGCATCAGCATGGAAGGCACAGGTTCCCGCGCACCCCGAGAGATCAATGACGAACACTGCACCGCACATCCAGCACACGGCGCTCGAGCGCAGCGATTTCCCCACCGGCTTTACCTGGGGCACCTCCACGTCGTCTTACCAGATCGAAGGCGCGAGCCATGAAGATGGCCGCGTCGAATCGATCTGGGACAGGTTCTGCGCCCGGCCGGGCCGCATCCGCGACGGTTCCAGCGGCGCCGTCGCCTGCGACCATTACCATCGCTGGCCACAGGACCTCGATATCGCGCGCAGCCTCGGCACCAACGCCTACCGCTTCTCGATCGCCTGGCCACGCATCTTCGGCGATGGCGGCACGCCGAACGCCAGGGGGCTCGACTTCTACGACCGCCTGGTCGACGGCATGCTCGAACGCGGCCTGCAGCCGTGGCCCACGCTGTACCACTGGGACCTGCCGCAGGCGCTGCAGGACCTCGGCGGCTGGATGGCGCGCGATACCGTGCACCGCTTCGCCGCCTATGTGGATGCCGTCACGCGCCGCTTGGGCGACCGCGTGGTGCAGTGGATCACCCACAACGAGCCGTGGTGCACGGCGATGCACGGCCACATGGACGGCATGCATGCGCCGGGTATCCGCGACGTGGCGTCGGCCCTGCAGGCCAGCCACCACGTGCTGCTGTCGCATGGCCTGGCCGTGCCGGTCATCCGTGCCAACGTGCCCGGTGCGCGCGTGGGCGCCGCGCTCAGCCTGCACCCGATCCGCGCCGCTTCCGGCAGCCCGGAAGATATCGCCGCCGCGCACCGCCATGACGGCTTGCGCAACCGCTGGTTCCTCGACCCGCTGTTCGGCAAGGGCTACCCGCAGGACGTGATGAAAGCGCTGCGCGATGCCGCGCCACGCATCGAGGCCGGCGATCTCGACGCCATCGGCGTGCCCACCGATTTCACAGGGCTGAACTATTATTTCCCCGAGGTGATCGCCGCCGCGCCGGGGGAAGGGCCGCTGCATGCGCGGGTGGTGCACCGCGAAGGCGTGGAACGCACCGCGTTCGGCTGGGAAGTGGCGCCGGAAGGCATGGCGCAGCTACTGCAACGCATCCACGCCGAGTATGGCCCCCGGGCGATCTACGTGACGGAAAACGGCTCGTGCTACGACGACGCGGTAACGGCTGGCCAGGTGCACGATGCGCAGCGCACGTCGTACCTGATGCGGCACCTGGCTGCGCTGCGGGCCGCCATCGCGCAGGGCGTGCCGGTGGCCGGCTACTTCGCCTGGAGCCTGCTGGACAACTTCGAATGGGCCGAAGGCTACACGCGCCGCTTCGGCCTGACGTACGTCGATTTCGCCACGCAGCAGCGCATCCTCAAGGACAGCGGGAAGTGGTACCAGGCCTTCCTGCAGGGTGCCGCAGCCGTGTCGAAATCCCCACAGGCGTGAAGTCCCGTTGACAAAAAAATCAGCCCGTCGCAATAATTGCGGCATGAATTGGTAACGTTTCCAATAAGTTCGCGAGAACGTTAAAACGATTTATGAAAAGCAACCGAATGCCCGGCTTTCCGGGCCGGCTGATAAAAAAATGGAGACGAGATGACATACTTGCTGCAACTGCGCCTGCAACGGCGCGCTGCCGTGCCATGCCTGACACCGATCGCCGCCGCCGCGGCCCTGCTGTTCGCCGGTGGCGCGTGGGCCCAGCAGGCCGACACCGCGGCGGCCGGAACGCCGGCCGCCGAAGGCACGCTGCCATCGGTGATCGTGAGCGGCATGCGCCGCAGTATCGAGAACTCGATCGCCATCAAGCGCGATGCCGATTCGATCGTCGAGGCGGTAACGGCGGAAGACATCGGCAAGCTGCCGGACATGTCGATCGCCGAATCGATCGCACGGCTGGCCGGCCTGACGGCGCAGCGCGTCGAGGGCCGCGCGCAAGTGATCTCGATCCGCGGCCTGGCGCCGGACTTCTCCGGCACCCTGCTGAACGGCCGCGAGCAGGTTTCCACCAGCAATAACCGCGGTGCCGAATACGACCAGTATCCTTCCGAGCTGATCAACGGCGTGACCGTCTACAAGACGCCGGACGTGGCGCTGATGGGGCAGGGCCTGTCCGGCACCGTGGACCTGCAGACGGTGCGCCCGCTGGACATGCCGGGCCGTACCATCGCCATCAACGTGCGCGGCGAGAAGAATTCGAACGGCAAGCTCAATGACGGCGTCTCCGACCGCGGCGGCCGCGTGTCGGTATCGTATGTCGACCAGTTCCTGGACAATACGCTGGGCCTGGCCGTCGGCTTCGCACACCTCGATGCGCCCGGCCAGCAGAAGGAGTACAAGTCGTGGTGGTGGGGCGCCGAGAACAATCTCGGCCCGCAAAACCAGGACGTGATCGCACTGAAGGGCGCCGAAGTCACCGCCACGTCGCGCGAGATGGTGCGCGACGGCCTGATGGCCGTGCTGGAGTACCGGCCGAACCGCAACTACCGCAGCGCGCTCGACCTGTACTACTCGCAGTTCGACCAGAAAACCACGATGCGCGGCGCCATGTGGAACTCGCACCAGTGGAGCAATATCGCCTACCGCGATCCCGTCATCGACACGATCGGCGGCACGCGGCTGCTCACCGGCGGCACGCTGGTGAACCTGGAGCCGATCCTGCGCAACGACTACAACGAACGCAAGGACAGGCTGGCCGCCTTCGGCTGGAACAACAGGGTCAAGCTGGACAAGTGGGCGCTCGAAGCCGACCTGTCGTATTCCAGCGCCAGGCGCCGCGAGCAGGTACTGGAGACCTACGCCGGCCTCGGCCCGGCCGGCGCCGGCATCACCGACAACAATTTCAGGTTCAACATCCCGGTCGGTGCCGGCCTGCCGGTGTTTACCCCATCGGTGGATTTCACGGATGCCGGCCTGCTGCGGCTGACCGACCCGGGTGGCTGGGGCAAGGATGCGGACCTGCACCAGCCGCGCGTCGACGACAGGCTGGGGGCCCTGAAGCTGGGCGCGAAGCGTGACCTGGAAGGCTTCCTGCGCTACGTCGAAGGCGGGCTGTATGTCTCGAAACGCGAGAAGGAACATGCCGACACCAACCATTACTACTTCCTGAAGAACGGCCGCGCGCCGGCCTTCGTGTCGGGCGACCTGCTGCGGCCCGCCACGTCGCTGGCGTTCGGCGGCATTCCCGCCGTGATGAGCTATGACGTGATGGGCGTGCTGGGCAAGTACTACGACCGGCAGCCGGCCCGGCCGGACGACCAGGCGTTGCAGGACTGGGGCGTCACGGAGAAAACCTCGACCGGTTATCTCAGGCTGGGCATCGATACCGACCTGGGGCCGGTGCCGCTGCGCGGCAACGTGGGCGCGCAGGCGGTGCACGTGAAGCAGGAATCGCGCGGCGTGGCCGTTGTCGGCGGGCAGCTGAAGGCGATCGAAGGTGGTGCCAGCTACACCGACTACCTGCCCAGCCTGAACCTGATCTTCGACCTGGGCCGCTGGAGCGATGCGTGGACCGTGCGCTTCGGTGCCGCGAAGACGCTGGCGCGGCCGCAAATGTCGGACATGCGTGCCGGGGTTTCCGGCGGCGTCAGCCAGACCACGTTCGAATGGAGCGGCAGCGGCGGCAACCCGCAGCTGGAACCGTGGCGCGCCAATTCCTACGACCTGTCGATGGAAAAGTATTTCGGCAAGCGCAGCTACATCGCCGGCGCCTACTTCTACAAGCAGCTCAAGAGCTACATCTACAACCAGCAGACGGCGCACGATTTCACCGGTTTCCCGAATCCTTCCGCGGTGGAGCCGATCACCAGCATCGGCACGCTGAACCGGCCCGCCAACGGCGCCGGCGGCATGGTGCGCGGCGTCGAGCTTTCCGGCTCGCTGGAAGGCGGCATGTTCTGGGATCCGCTCGACGGCATCGGCCTGATCGCCAGCGTGTCCGGCACCGAAAGCTCGATCCACCCGAACGGCCCGGGCACGAAGGAAAAACTGCCCGGCCTGTCGGGCGTGGTGCGCAACATCACGCTGTACTACGAGAAGAGCGGCTTCTCGGCCCGTGTGAGCCAGCGCTACCGCTCGGCCTACCGGGGCGAAGTCACCGGCCTGTTCGCGCAGCGCTCGTTCAGCGAGATCCTGGCGGAGAAACAGGTGGACTTCCAGCTGGGCTATGCGATCGAGACGGGGCAGTACAAGGGGCTGTCGTTCCTGCTGCAGGTGAATAACCTGGACAACGAACCGTACCAGACCCGCCAGGGCGACCCGTTCGCCAGCGGCGCCTATGCGCCGGAACGCTACACCACGTATGGCCGGCAGATGCTGGTCGGCCTGAACTACAAGCTTTGAAGAGGATGATAGAGATGAAACGACGCCTGACCCTCCTGGCTGCGGCCGCGCAGCTGCTAGCCGCCGGTGCCATGGGCGCACCCGCATCACCCATGCCGCTGACCGACTGGCCGCACCTGAAAAGCGCGGTGGCACCCGATGCGCAGCTTGAAGCCCGTGTCAGGGACATCGTGGCAGGCATGACGCTGGAGCAGAAGATCGGCCAGATGACGCAGTCCGAGATCAAGACCACGAAACCGGAAGATGTGCGCAGGTACTACCTGGGTTCCGTGCTGAATGGCGGCGGCAGCTGGCCGAACGGCAGCAAGTACGCCACGCCGGCCGACTGGGTAAAACTGGCCGATGCGTTTTATGACGCGTCGATGTCGACCGACATGCGCCACAAGGTGCCTGTCATCTGGGGCATCGACGCAATGCACGGCAACAGCAATGTGCTGGGCGCCACGCTGTTCCCGCACAATATCGGCCTCGGTGCGGCGCGCGATGCGAAGCGCGTGGGCGAGATGGCGGCGGCGGTCGGCAAGGCGGTGCGCGCCACCGGCATCAACTGGGTGTTCGCGCCCACGCTGGCGGTGGTGCGCGACGACCGCTGGGGCCGCACGTACGAGAGTTTTTCGGAAGATCCGCGCATCGTCGCCGACTATGCCGGCGCGTACGTGAAAGGCCTGCAGGGATCGCTGAAGGGTGACGCGAACGTGGTGGCCACCGCCAAGCATTTTGTCGGCGATGGCGGCACGGACCAGGGCAAGGACCGTGGCGTGAACCTGTCGACGAAGCCGGAGATGATGAACATCCACATGGCCGGCTATTACCCCGCGCTGGAAGCGGGTGCGCAGACCGTGATGGCATCGTATAACAGCTGGAACGACGTCGGGGCGGCAAAAAACTACGGCAAGATGCACGGCAACAAGGAACTGCTGACGGACGTGCTGAAGCAGAAGATGGGCTTCGACGGCTTCGTGGTGACCGACTGGAACGGCATCGCCGAGGTGCCGGGCTGCCGCAACGACAGCTGCCCGCAGGCGATCAACGCCGGCATCGACATGGTGATGGTGCCGGACGAGTGGAAGAGCTTCATCGCCAACACGGTGCAGCAGGTGAAGGACGGCACGATCCCGATGGCGCGCATCGACGATGCCGTCAGCCGCATCCTGCGCGTAAAACTGCGTGCCAACCTGCAAAAACCGTCGGCGTCGAGCCATGCCGGCAAGATGGCATCGATGCAGGCGCGCGAACTGGCACGCAAGCTGGTGCAGGAGTCGCTGGTGCTGCTGAAGAACGATGGCAATCTCCTGCCGCTGGCGCGCAACAGGAAAATCCTGGTGGTCGGCAAGAGCGCCGACAGCATGGCCAACCAGAGCGGCGGCTGGACGCTGACATGGCAGGGCACCGACAACAGGAACAGCGATTTCCCCAACGGCGATACGATCCTGGCCGGCCTGAAGGCCGCCGCATCGAACGTTACCTACAGCGCCGATGGCGCTGGCGTCGATGTCGCCGATTATGACGTGGTGCTGGCGGTGATCGGCGAGGGGCCGTATGCCGAAGGCGATGGCGACATCGGCCCGGCCGGCAACCTGCGCCACAGCAGCCGTTATCCGGAAGACCTGGCCGTGCTGCAAGCCGTGGCCGGCAAGGGCAAGCCGGTGGTGACGGTGTTCGTCAGCGGCCGGCCGCTGTATGCGAACGACCTGCTGAACCTGTCGGACAGTTTCGTGGCCGCCTGGCTGCCGGGCTCCGAAGGCAAGGGCGTGGCGGACGTGCTGCTGCGCGGTGCGGACGGCAAGGTGAATGCGCCTTTCACCGGCAAGCTGTCGTTCTCTTGGCCGAAGAGCGTGTGCCAGGCGCCGCTGAACGTGGGCGACAAGGACTATGCGCCGCTGTTCGCCTACGGCTATGGCCTCGAATACGGCAAGGCGGGCAAGGTCGGCAGGCTCGCCGAGGATGTCAACACGGCCGGTTGCGGCAAGACCAGCATGTTCCCGGTCTTCAACCAGTCCGACCGCGCCACGTTCCCGCTGTATGTGCAAAGCGGCGGCGAACGCAGGGCACTGGGCGCGGACCTGAACACCACGCACACGCTGCCGACGATGAAGGTGGAGGTCGCGCAGGTCAACACCCAGCAGGATGCCAGGAAGGTCACGTGGTCCGGACCGGGCTCCATCGAGGCGCGTGCCGCCGCGCCGCGTGCGCTGCCGGCCTATGCCACGCAGGACGGGGCGCTGGTGTTCGACACGATCGTTTCCAGCGCGCCGCAGGGGCCGGTGCAGGTGTCGATCGGGAATGCTTCGGTGGACCTGGCCGGCGACTTCGCGCGTCTGGCGGGGCAGGGCAAGCAGACCGTCAAGATCCCGCTGGCGTGCTTCAAAGGCGCCGACCTGGGCCGGGTCGATACGCCGTTCCGCGTGACCGCGCAGGGCGGCCTGGTGGCGGCGTTTGCCAATATCCAGGTGGTCGGCGGGGCAGGCGCCGAACCGGACGCCGTGCGCTGCGCGCGATAAGTGCTTAAAATACACGCCCGTTTCAGACAGGAGTATTCATGCAACATCATTCCCAGCCGGCGCCCGCGCCCGATGCCGGCGCCGCGGCAGGCAACGCAGCAAGCCAAAGCAGCAACACCGGCGCGCTCGTCATCGTCACGATCCTGTTCTTCATGTGGGGTCTGCTGACCTCGATGAACGACGTGCTGATCCCGCACCTGAAGGCGGTCTACACGCTGACCTATGTACAGGCGATGCTGGTGCAGTTCTGCTTCTTCGGCGCCTACCTGCTCGTGTCGATCCCGGCGGGCATGCTGATCCGGCGGCTGGGCTACCAGCGCGGCGCGGTGGCGGGACTGGTCGTTGCGGCGCTCGGCTGCGCGCTGTTCTATCCGGCAGCCACGTCCGGCTATGGCGTGTTCCTCTTCGCCTTCTTCGTGCTGGCCGGCGGCATCACGGTGCTGCAGGTGGCAGCCAATCCCTACGTGACGGTGCTCGGCGATCCGCGCACCGCGTCCAGCCGGCTCACGCTGACGCAGGCGTTCAACTCGCTGGGCACCACGGTGGCGCCGGCGCTGGGCGGCATGCTGATCCTGTCCGGCGGCATGCTGGGCGCCGACCAGCTGGCCGCGCTGCCGGCCGCCGAACAGCTGGCGTATCGCGCGCATGAAGCGGCCAGCGTGCAGGGGCCTTACCTGGTGCTGGCCGGCGCGTTGCTGCTGCTGGCGGTGCTGTTCGCACTGGCACGGCTGCCGAAGATCGCCGATGCCGCGCAAGGCGAGTCCAGCGGCCGCTTCCGCGACCTGTTCGCCCACCGGCACCTGGTGCTGGGCATGCTCGGCATCTTCCTGTACGTGGGTGGCGAAGTCTCGATCGGCAGCTTCCTGATCAGCTTCATGGAAGATCCGCACATCGGCGGCATGACGGCCGCGCAGGCCGCGCACTATGTCAGCCTGTACTGGGGCGGCGCGATGGTGGGCCGTTTCATCGGCTTCGCGGTGATGCGCAGGGTCAGCCCGGGAAAGGCGCTGGCCTTCAATGCCGCCGCCAGCATCGCGCTGATCGCCATCGCCGTACTCGGCGGCGGCAACCTGGCGATGTTCGCGATCCTCGCCGTGGGGCTGTGCAATTCGATCATGTTCCCGACCATCTTCAGCATGGCCCTGCACGGGCTCGGCAAGCAGACCGGCCAGGCCTCGGGGCTGCTGTGCATGGCCATCGTCGGCGGCGCCCTGGTGCCATTCGCGCAGGGTGCGCTGGCCGATGCGATGGGGGTGCAAATGTCGTTCGTGGTGCCCGCCGCGTGCTATGCGTTCGTGCTGTACTTCGGTGTGAAGTACGCCAACCTGCACAGGCAATAACCCGCAAACCGTAAAACCCGGGACAGTCCCTGTTTTCCAGGAAATTTCCTGAAAAACAGGGTCTGTCCCTATTTTTTATGTCCCTATTTTTAGCGTCGGCCGTACATCATCAGTTCGGCCAGCACCGAACGCGCCGGGGTCAACAGGTCGATGGCGGCCAGCGACAGGCCGAGAACGGGCTGCAGCGGCGAGGTGCTGGCGAACACGCGGGCCATCGTGTCGGTCAGCCGCACGGTGAGGTCGCGGTCCTGCCGGCGCAACGTGGCGAAGTCGGCCAGGCTGTCGGGCGTGGCGCCCCGGGCCAGCAGCCGTGCCAGCACCGTGGCGTCGCGCAGGCCCAGGTTCAGGCCCTGGCCGGCGACCGGGTGCAGCGTTTGCGCGGCATTGCCGATGGCGGTGGTGCGCGCCGTGCCGGACACGCCGGCGTTCAGGCCGAGCGGGAAGGCGAGGCGCCGCGTGGCGCCGGTGAAACGGCCGAGCCGTTCGCCGAACGTGGCGTTCAGCCGCGCCAGGAAGGCGCCGTCGTCCAGCGACAGCAGTTCCTGTGCGCTGTCGGGCCGCACGCACCATACCATCGAGTAGCCGTGCACCGGTCCGTCATCCTGCGGCAGCAGCGCCAGCGGGCCTTCGTCGGTAAACCGTTCGTAGGCCCGGTGCGCGACCGGCGCGCTGGCAGTCACCTGGGCGATGATCGCCGACTGCGCATAATCGCGTGTCACGCCCTTGTCGGCCTGCGCACCGAACAGGCCGCCCTCGGCCTGCACCGCGATCGCGGCGGTGACGGCGCGCCCGTCCTCCAGCGTCAGCTGCACGTGATCCGCCGTCTCGGCCAGCGCGGTGACCCGTGCGGGGCGCAGCGAGACGATGCCGAGCCGCTCGACGACGCCTGCCAGCACGGCAACCAGGTCGCCATAGCGCGTCACGTAACCCAGCGCCGGCACGCGATGCTCGTCGCGCGTGATCATGCTGCGGCCGAACGCGCCCTTGCGCGAGACGTGGATTTCATGGATCTCGGTTGCCGGCACCGGCCAGGCGCCGACCTGCCCGAGGATCTGCCGGCTGCCCCACGACAGCGCCAGCGTGCGCGGATCGTCGCGCGCGGCATCCAGGGGCCTGGCATCGACCAGCGCGATGCGGGCCGCTGCGACGCCACGCTGCACGAGCAAGGCCGCCAGCGCCATGCCGGCCGGGCCGGCGCCGCAGATCGCTATGTCGTACTGCGCCGGGCCATGCTGCCGGCCCGCGTGATCGGTGCTCCGGTTCCCTCCCTCATCAGCCGTTCGATATCGGCCACCGAGGATGGTACTTCGTCCGTCAGCAGGCGCGGCGCACCGTCGGCGACCACCACGTCGTCCTCGATCCGGATGCCGATGTTCCAGTACTGCTCCGGCACGCCCTGCGCCGGCCGCACATAGATGCCCGGTTCCACCGTCAGCACCATGCCTTCGGCAAGGGGGCGGGACGGCTTGTCCGGATGACCGGTGAGGCGGTAGGCGCCGGTATCGTGCACGTCCATGCCCAGCCAGTGGCTGGTGCCGTGCATGTAGAACGCCGTGTAGGCCTTGGCGGCGATGACGTCGTCCAGGCTGCCGGCCCTGTTCGCATCGAGCAGGCCGGTGTCGAGCATGCCTTGCGCCAGCACGCGCACGGCGGCGTCGTGCGCCGCGTGGAACGTGTTGCCCGGCCGGATCGCATCGAAGGCCGCCGATTGCGCGGCCAGCACGATCTCGTACAGCGCCTGCTGCGGCGCGCTGAAGCGGCCGTTGACGGGAAAGGTGCGCGTGATATCGGACGCATAGCCATCGAGCTCGCAGCCGGCGTCGATCAGCACCAGCTCGTCATCCTGCGCCTGGCGGTCGTTGATGTTGTAGTGCAGGATGCAGCTGTTGGCGCCGGAAGCAACGATCGGTGTGTAGGCCGGGAACTGCGCGCCGCTGCGGCGAAACTCGTACAGCAGTTCCGCTTCGAGCTCGTATTCGAACACGCCGGCATGCGCGGCGCGCATCGCACGGCGGTGCGCCGCGGCCGAGATCCGGCCGGCGCGCAGCATCAGCGCCTGTTCGCCGGCATCCTTCACCACGCGCATCTCGTCGACCAGCAGTGCCAGGTCGCGCAGCGCCGGCGGCGCCGCGACACCGGTGCGGCCCTTGGCACGCACCGCATCGAACCAGCGGCGCAACTGGCCGTCGAGCCGTTCGTCGCGCGCCAGGCGGCAGTACAGCGACGGCGCGCCGGCCAGCACCTCGGCCATCTTTTCATCGAGCAGGCCGACCGGGCAGGCTTCGTCGACACCGAAAGCCGTGCGCGCCGCTTCGGGCCCGTGGCGCAGGCCGTCCCAGATTTCACGCTCGGGATTCTTCTCGCGGCAGAACAGGATCGAACGGGCCGGCTGCTCGCCGGCGGCAGCCACCAGGACCAGCGCGCTTTCCGGTTCCGTGAAGCCGGTCAGGTAGTAGAAGCTGCTGTCGTGGCGGTACGGGTATTCGCTGTCGCCGTTGCGCACAGCTTCCGGCGCGGTGGCAAGGAATGCCACGCTGCCCGGCTCCATCCGCGCGAGCAGGCTGGCGCGCCGTTCAGCGTGGTCGCTCATGCCCGCTTGCCTCCGAATGCCGCGTTCAATGCGTCGAGCTGCTGCGGGGTGCCCACGTTGTCCCAGTCGCCTTCATAGACTTCGCCGCCGAGCTGGCCCCGGTCGGCGTATTCGCGCAGCAGCTTGCCGAGCCCTGCATGCTGGCCCGGCGCAATGCCGTCGAACATTTCCATGCGGTAGACGCCGATGTTGGCAAACGTCCACGTGGGTGCACCCGCGCCGGCCACCGGGTTCGATACCGAGTACAGGTTCAGGCCGAAGTCGCCCTTCGGGTGGAACGATGGATTCTTCACCAGCCAGATCCAGGCGATGTCGCGCTTCCCGACCGGGTGCGGGTTGCCCCACATGTCGTTGTCGTGCAGGACATCCTTGACGTCGGCGAAATCGAAGTGCGGGCAATAGATGTCGCCCGAGATGGCCAGGAACGGTTCCTCGCCCAGCAGGTGCCGCGCGTTGGCGATGCCGCCCGCGGTCTCGAGTGCCTGCTGCTCGGGCGAATAGCGGATCGTGGCGCCGAAGCGGCTGCCGTCGCCCAGGTGTTCCTCGATCATGTGACCGAGGTGCGCATGGTTGATGACGATCTCGCTGATGCCGGCGCGCACCAGGTTCAGCACGTGCCACTCGACCAGCGGCCGGCCGCGCACTTTCAGCAGCGGTTTCGGGCAGGTGTCCGTCAGCGGGCGCATACGTTCGCCGCGGCCGGCGGCGAAGATCATGGCTTTCATGGCGTCCTCAGAACGTGTAGCCGACGGCGGGCTGGTTATTTTCCAGCGCGTCGAGCAGCTTGACCAGCGGCTTGAGTTCGCGGTAGCGGTTGGCCGTGCGGCGCACGTATTCCATGACAGTGGGCAGGTCGCCCAGGTACATGGCCTTGCCGTCGCGGTAGTTCAGGCGGCAGAAGATGCCGAGGATTTTCAGGTGGCGCTGCAGGGCCATGTATTCGAAATCCCTGTAGAACGCGTCGAAGTCCTTGTTGACGGGCAGGCCGACCGACCTGGCATGCTGCCAGTAGCGGATGATCCAGTCCAGCACCAGCTCCTCGTCCCACGACACGTAGGCGTCGCGCAGCAGCGAGGCGGCGTCGTACGTGATCGGGCCGTGGACGGCGTCCTGGAAGTCGAGGATACCGGGGTTGTTCTCATCCATCCACATCAGGTTGCGCGAATGGTAGTCGCGGTGCATGAACACCTGCGGCTGCGCCAGGCAGTTGGCCACGATGTGGTCGAACACCTTCTCCAGTTCGGCCGCCTGCGCCGCCGTCAGGGCGGTATTCAGGTGCTTGCCGATATACCATTCGGGGAAGATGGCCAGTTCGCGCAGCATGAATGCGCGGTCGAATTCGGGCAGCACGCCGGGCTGGCTGTGCTGCTGGATCTTCACCAGCGCCGACAGCGCCTGCGCATACAGGGCGGAAGCGTTGTCCGGGTTCAGGGCCTGCAGGTAGGTGGTGGTGCCCAGGTCCGACAGCAGCAGGAAGCCCTGCGCCAGGTCCTGCGCGTGGATGACGGGAACGGCCACGCCGGCTTCCGCCAGCAGTGTATCCACCTTCACGAAGGCTGCGGTATTCTCCCGCTCCGGCGGCGCATCCATCGCCACCAGCGTGGCACCGTAGGTAACCCCGCTTCGCGCTTGCGCGGCCGGCAGCACATCGAACCGGAAGTAGCGGCGGAAGCTGGCATCGGCGGAAGCGGGGCGGGCGGAGGCAATGTCCACGATGTCCAGTTCCTGCAGCCAGGTTTTCAGTTGTTGCAGGCGCGCGTCGGCGTCGACGGACGTGTTATGGGATGCGCTGTTAGATAATAAGTTAGACAATGAAGACATGGAGTACAGCCCGAGCAAACCGGATGTTGACAAAGGAATCCCATATAATAAGGGATTCAATTCAAAAAATCGCCTACATGGTGTCTTTATAGTGCTTTGCCTATCGTTCTGTTCATGAGCCTGGCCCCACCTTTCAAGAAACGCTGGGCGTATGCCATTTCCGCCCTGATCGCCGCCTGCGCGGCACAAGCCCATGCCCAGACCCAGCCGGGTGGCGGCAAGGTTACGCCGCGCGCGGAAGATCCGTCGGCACCGGTAACGATCCGGGCCGAGGAAATCAATGGCCGGCCGGACCGGGAACTGATTCTTACCCGCGACGTGGAAGTGGTGCAGGACAAGATGCGCGTGACGGCTGATTCGGCCTGCTACCGCCAGGTCGAATCCGAGCTGGAGGCAAAAAGCAATGTGCGGCTGTGGCGCTTCGGCGACTACTACACGGCCGACGAATTCAAGCTCAATACCGAAACCGGCGTGGGCTACATGCTGCAGCCCACCTACAAGCTCGAATTGAACAACGCGCAGGGCCAGGCGCAGCGCATCGATTTCGTGAGCCAGGACCAGGCCAACATCATCAACGGCACCTACAGCACCTGTGCGGGCCCCAACCCCGACTGGTATGTGCGGTCGAGCACGCTGGCCCTCGACCAGGGCCGCGACGTGGGCGTGGGCGGTCCCACCATCGTCTATTTCAAGGACATGCCGCTGATCGGCACGCCGGGCATTTCGTTCTCGCTGTCCGGCGCGCGGCGTTCCGGCTGGCTGCCGGCCGTGCCGGGCTTCAGCTCGCGCGGCGGCGCCGAGCTCACGGTACCGTACTACTTCAATATCG
>DASVVD010000223.1:0-4025 GCA_036386715.1 Pseudoduganella sp. | reverse complement strand
GGCGGAAATGGCGAATCCCAGCCAGGTGGCGAAGCTCATGGAAAGTCCTGTTGAATGTTCTGTCGAAGAAACACATTGTAGCGCGCCGGCAGCGGGGAATGAGTAAGGTAAGATTGCCGCATTATTACTATTGAGAGAACTTCCGATGGCCGGAACCAGCCTGCTTGCACTGATCGACGATATTGCCACCATCCTTGACGATGTTGCCGCCATGAGCAAGGTGGCCGCGAAAAAAACCGCCGGCGTGCTGGGCGACGACCTGGCGCTGAACGCGCAGCAGGTTTCCGGCGTCAAGGCCGACCGTGAACTGCCGGTGGTCTGGGCAGTGTGCGTGGGCTCGCTGAAAAACAAGGCGATCCTGGTGCCTGCCGCGCTGGCGATCAGCGCTTTCGCACCGTGGGCCGTCACGCCGCTGCTGATGATCGGCGGCGCCTACCTGTGCTTCGAAGGCTTCGAGAAGCTGGCCCATAAATTCCTGCACAGCAAGGAGGACGACGAGGCGCACCATGCCGAGCTGGCCTCGGCCATCGCCAACCCGGAGGTCGACCTGGTGGCGCTCGAGAAGGAAAAGATCAAGGGCGCAATCCGCACCGATTTTATCCTGTCCGCCGAAATCATCGTCATCGCGCTGGGCACCGTGGCCGGCGTGCCGTTCGGCCAGCAGGTGGCGGTGCTGGTCGGCATCGCACTGCTGATGACGGTGGGCGTGTATGGCCTGGTGGCCGCCATCGTCAAGATGGACGATGCGGGTCTCTACCTGAGCGAACGCACCGGCGGCGGCATGGCCGTGCCGCGCGCCATCGGCCGCCTGCTGCTGGCCGCCGCGCCAAAGCTGATGAAACTGCTGTCGGTGCTGGGCACCGTGGCCATGTTCATGGTTGGCGGCAGCATCCTCACGCACGGCCTGCCGTTCCTGCACCACGCGATCGAAAGCGCGGCCGCCGCCGGTGGGCCGGTGCTGGGTGCGATCACCCCGCATGTGGCCGATATTGTCGTGGGCGTAATCACTGGCGGCATCGTGCTGGCAGGTGTTATGCTCGTGAGCAAGATTTTGCGCAGCATCAAAGGCAAGGGTTGAAAATCCTGGCCTGATCCGGGTGTGCCTGGCATTTGCCTTGTCGCAGTTTATTGAGGAGCTTTGATGGCAATCAACCAACGCCCCACCTCGGCTTTCGTCGGCGCTTCCTGGCTGGCGCTGCTGGTGGGTGTGATCACTTACCTCGTCGGCCTGTGGAACGCGTCCATGCAGCTGAACGAGAAAGGCTATTACTTCACGCTGCTGCTGTACGGCCTGTTTGCCGCCGTCTCGCTGCAAAAATCGGTGCGCGACCGCATGGAAGGCATCCGCGTCACGTCGCTGTATTTCGGCCTGTGCTGGGTGTCGGTGCTGGCCGCGCTGGTGCTGCTGGGCGTGGGCCTGTGGAACGCCACGCTGGCGCCGAGCGAAAAAGGGTTTTATGCGATGTCGTTCGCGCTGAGCCTGTTTGCCGCGGTGGCCGTGCAGAAGAATGTGCGCGACAGCGCGGAGCTGGTCGAGGTGTCGAAAGACCTGGCCTGACACGACCTCCATCACGCGCACCAGGGCAGGCGCTGTTTCCACACAATACGGGAAACAGCGCCTGTCCTCTTTTTTTGATCTGAATCAAAGTTTTTAAGAGTTGCTCTACCTACACTGGGAACGGTGGCACCATTGCCACTGAGAAATAACAACGTCCCCCAGGTCCAGGAGCACCCGATGTGCAGGAATTTGCCCGTCCCCGGCCGCGAAGCCGAACGCCATGACGATCGCGCGATCGACTCGCGCCCCATGCCGTCCGTGCAATTCGATGGCGACCTCATCGGCAAGCTGTCGCTGTCCGGACCGCGTTACACCTCCTATCCCACCGCCGACCGTTTTACTGCCGCTTTCGGCTATGGCGATTTCCTCGAAGCGCTGGCCGGGCGCACGCTGCGCGGTGGCCGCCGGCCCCTGTCGCTGTACCTGCACGTGCCGTTCTGCGACCGGCTGTGCTACTACTGCGCGTGCAACAAGATCGTCACGAAAGACCATTCCAAAGCGGCCATCTATCTAGGCTACCTGAAACAGGAAACGGCCATGCAGGGCAAGCTGTTTGCCGGCATGAATCGCGTGGAACAGCTGCACTTCGGCGGCGGCACGCCCACCTATTTTTCGGACCGGCAGATGGCGGAGCTGATGGCGCACCTGCGCCGCCACTTCGACTTTGCAGCGGACCACGAGGGCGAATATTCGATCGAGATCGATCCGCGCACGGTCGATCCGCAGCGCATCCATTCGCTGCGCGCCCAGGGGTTCAATCGCGTCAGCCTCGGCGTGCAGGATTTCGATGCGGACGTGCAGAAGGCCGTCAACCGCATCCAGCCCTACGCCGAAACGATGGCGGTGATGAACGCGGCGCGCGACGCCGGTTTCCGCTCGATCAGCGTGGACCTGATCTACGGCCTGCCGAAGCAGACCATGCAGACCATGGAAGCCACGCTGTCGAAGATCATCGTGGCGAATCCGGACCGCATCGCGCTGTACAACTACGCGCACATGCCGCACCTGTTCAAGCCGCAGCGCCGGATCAATGACGCCGACCTGCCGGCACCTGCCGCCAAGCTGGACATGCTGGCGCTGTGCATCAGCCGCCTGACCGCCGCCGGCTACATCTATATCGGCATGGACCATTTCGCCAAGCCGGCGGACGACCTCGCGGTCGCGCAGCGCCAGGGCCGGCTACACCGCAACTTCCAGGGCTATTCCACACACGCGGAGACCGACCTGGTGGCCTGCGGCGTATCGGCCATCAGCGCCGTCAACGGCACCTACAGCCAGAATGCGAAAACGCTGGACGACTACTATGCCGGGCTCGATGCCGGCAAGCTGCCGATCGCACGCGGCCACCGCCTCGACAGCGACGACCTGCTGCGCCGCCTGGTGATCGGACGGCTGATGTGCAATTTCGAACTGTCCGTGAGCGCTGTCTTGCTGGGCATGGCGGTGCCGTTCCGCGAGTACTTCGCCCCGGAACTGCGCGAGTTGCAGGCCTTCGTGGCCGACGGCCTGGTCACGTTCGAGGACGACTGGATCTCGGTCACGCCGAAGGGCCGGCTGCTGATCCGGAATATCTGCATGGTGTTCGACCGCCACCTGCGCCAGGCACGCCTGGGCATCCCGGCGGTGGCGGCGGTGCCGGCGGCAACCCAGCCGCTGCGCTACTCGCGCACGATCTGACCAGCATGAGCGGCCCGAATTTGCTGCCCCTGCTGCCCCTGTTCGCCGTCGGCCTGGCCGGCAGCGTGCACTGCATCGGCATGTGCGGCGGCATCGTGGGCGCACTGAGCGCCGCCGCGCCGCGTGCGCGCACGATCCCGATTGCCGCCGGCGCGGCGCGGCCGGGAGCGGCCGCGTTCGACGGCACGGCATTGACCCGTGTGCTGACCTACAACGCCGGCCGCATCGGCAGCTACATGCTGGCCGGCGCGCTGGCAGGCGGCCTCGCGGGCGGTGCCGCCAGGCTGGCACTGGCGGCGCACTGGCAGGGCGTGGCCTACCTGCTGGCCAACGCCATGCTGATGGCGCTGGGCCTGTACCTGATGAACGCCTGGCACGGCCTGGCCCGCGTGGAATCGGCCGGCAACCTGCTGTGGCGCCGGCTGCTGCCGGCCTTGCGCTACGTGCTGCCGGCCGATTCGCCGGCGAAGTCGTTCGCGCTCGGCGCGCTATGGGGCTGGGTACCGTGCGGCATGGTGTACAGCGTGCTGCTGACGGCGCTGCTTTCCGGCTCGGCCGCCGGCGGCGCGGCGGTGATGCTGGCCTTCGGGCTCGGCACGCTGCCCCTGCTGCTGGCGCTCGGCATGGCGGGCACGCGATTGCGCCAGGCCATGCAGCGGCCCGCCGTGCGCACCGGCTGCGGCATGCTGGTGCTGGGTTTCGGCGTGCTGGGCCTGGTCCGTTACGCCGCCGGCCTGTCGCACGGCTGGCTCGATGCGCTGTGCCTGGCGGTACCGGCATGTGCGCCGTG
>DASVVD010000222.1:0-1684 GCA_036386715.1 Pseudoduganella sp. | reverse complement strand
GGTCGCCCACCATGTGGGTGAGGTGCGCGAGCTGGCGGGCAACGATATTCCAGGCCTTTTCCCGGTTCGCGGCCGGCATTGCCGGCTCCCGGGTGACGGCGACGGCCGTGGTGATCGCGGCCAGCGGGTTGCGCAGCTCGTGGCTCAGCATCGAAATGAAATTGTCCTTGGCCTGGTCCTGGGCTTCGGCCCGCAACCGCGCCGACCGCTCTCCCGCCAGCAGCTCTTCACGCTCGTTTTCAAGCGCCGCACGGATAGCGCTCTCATGGGCGAGCGCCAGGCCGGTATGGTGCAATACCTGCAGCAGGCCATCCGCCTCCTGCAGCCCGGAAGGCGTGACCTGGACCACCGTTCCCCGTGCCAGCGCCTGCGCCGCCGAGGTGGCACCCTTGAGTGCCCGGTCGATACGCCGGGCGAAAAGGAAGGCGATACTGAAGGCCCCGCCCAGGACCGCCAGCAAGGCCCCGCCGGCATACCACGTGGTCAGCCGCGCGGCCGACTCGATTTCCTGGACCGGCACGCCGATTGCCACGGTCCAGTTGGTGAGGCTGGAGCGGACAAAGGTGTCGTACACCTCGATGCCTTCGCGCGTCGGGTGTCGCAGGATCCCTTTCGGCTGCCGGCGCGACGCTTCCCGGAGCTCGGGGCGCACGTGCTTGCCGACAAACTGGTCGGCATTCCTGTTGCGTGCGATCGAGATCCCGTTCGCGTCGAAGATGCCGATGATCCAGCCGGGCTGCAATACCTGGCGCTGGAACACCTTGTTGAAATAATGGGGATCGAATATCTGTGTCACGACATATTTCTTGCCTGCCGTCGCCGGCACGGGGACGTTGACCGACACCACGCCGCGCTTCGAACTCGCACCGATGAAATAGCCGCCAACCCTGGTTTGCTGGGCGTCGTAGATCCTGGCGGCCCACGGACCGGTATTCCTGGCGAGCGGCGTGCCGTAGGGTACCAATGTGTTAAGCAGGCCGGTGCCGGCATAGTCGGCAACCATTGTCCAGCTCAACGGCGAAGTGCGCGTGGCCCCCAATAGGCGGTGCAGGGCCTGGAAATCGTCCGTCCTGATTTCCCGGGAATTCGCGGCGACCCGGATCGCTGCTTCTGCCCTGGCGATTTCATTGTCGATGAGCAGGGATGTCGAATTGGCGATTTCCTCGAGGGCGTGCAGGCGTGCTTCGCGCTCGAACTGCAGCAGCATCGATAGCCCGAACGTGGCGAGGCCCGCGACCGGGACGATGATCGCAACCAGCATCAACAACAGATAAGTGCGTGTCTTCATGATCCAGGCGACAGGAACGCGCGTCCAGATCCGCGGGTAATTGCTCAGCCAGCCATGTTATCACTTCGGCAGGACCGGCAGTACGGTCAGTATCGACGGCGGAATGGCGCTGGCCGGCCCGTTCAGTCCAGTACGTTCTTCAGCCAGCCGATCGTATCGCCATCGATCGCGACCACGTCGAAGCGGCACGGCGGCAGCTTCCGGTAGCGCAGCAGGAACACTTGCGCCGCGAGCTTCATGCGGCGCTGCTTGGCGGGGGTGATGCTGGCGGCGGCGCCACCGAAGGCGCGGCTGCGGCGCCGGCGCACCTCGACGAATACAAGGTGGGGGCCGTCGCACATGACGAGGTCGAGTTCGCCACCCTTGCACAGGAAGTTGCGCGCGACGAGCACCAGC